>JAVLFR010000307.1:0-2922 GCA_046052785.1 Limnohabitans sp.
CCCTGCGGATTTTTAAATCGCAACACCGGTTTGACGCCTTGTGGCACAGCAGGCAGTGTCTTGCCTGCTTCTGGGCGCCACGTGCCGTTGTAGCGAGGTTTTTCTTTGTTGGCCATTTGCTGCTCTCGCAAAGCATCCAGTTCTTCCATGCTCGTGTAGCAGGGATAGACATGGCCAGCCACTTTGAGCTCTTCTAGCACGGCCTTGTAACGGTCCATGCGTTGCATTTGGTAAAAAGGGCCTTCATCGTGGTCGAGTCCCAACCACTTCATGCCCTCAAGAATGACATCCACCGACGCTTGGTTAGAGCGTTCAAGGTCGGTGTCTTCAATGCGCAAAATAAAGTCGCCGCCTGTGGCACGTGCAAACGCCCATGGGTAGAGCGCAGAACGGATATTGCCAAGGTGAATAAAGCCAGTGGGCGATGGCGCGAAGCGGGTACGGGTTTTGGTCATGTGGCGATCAAAGTCAAAGGGTATCGAGACCGCGCAACAGGTCGGCCTTGATGTCGTCAATGTGCTCAAGGCCAGCGGCCAAGCGAATCATGCTTTGACCAATGCCCGCCGCATGCCGCTGGTCTTCGGACAGCTTGCCGTGCGAGGTGCTGGCGGGATGTGTGAGCAAAGTTTTGGTGTCGCCCAAGTTGGTACACAACGACAGCGTACGCAAGCTGTCGAGCACATGAAAAGCGCGGGTGCGTGCCACGTGGACATCGGGTGCTTTCACATCAAACGACAACACCGCGCCGCCCATGCCCGACATTTGCTGCATCGCCAAATCGTGCTGCGGATGGCTGGGCAAGCCTGGGTAATACACGCGTGACACCGCTGGATGCTGCTCGAGCCACACGGCCAGTTCATGCGCGCGGGCGGTTTGAGCGCGCATGCGAATGTCCAAGGTTTCCAAGCCTTTGAGAACCACCCAGGCATTGAACGGCGACAACACCATGCCACTGTTTTTCATGACGGGCAGCAACTTTTCTTGAATCATTTGCGCGCTGGCACACAAAGCGCCCGCCATCACACGGCCTTGGCCGTCCAAATACTTGGTGCCCGAATGCATGACGATGTCAGCACCCATCGCCATGGGTCGCTGCAAGATGGGCGTGGCAAAACAGTTGTCGACCGCCAGCAAAGCGCCCGCGTTGTGCGCCATGTCGGCCAAGGCAGCGATGTCACACACCTCAGTTAACGGGTTGGTGGGCGTCTCAGCAAACAAAATTTTGGTGTTGGGGCGAATGGCCGCTTGCCATTGCCCCAAATCGGTTTGCGACACCACCGTGGACGCCACGCCAAAGCGCGCAAACTCAGAACCAATCAGCTTGAGGGTCGAGCCAAACATCGACTGCGAATACACCACATGGTCGCCCGCCTTGAGCAAGCTGAAGAACATCAACATCACTGACGACATGCCCGATGAGGTGGCTAGCGCAGCCTCGCTGCCCTCAAGCGCCGCCAAACGCATTTCAAAGCTGCTGACGGTGGGGTTGCCAGATCGGCCATAGGTGTAGCCCTCTTCTTCACCCGCAAAGCGGCGGGCAGACATCTCTGCAGACGGCTGCACATAACCACTGGTCAGGTACAGCGCTTCAGAGTTTTCACCATACTGGCTGCGGTCCGCGGCCAAACGCACAGCCAAGGTTTCCAGATGCAAATCATGGGGCAAAGGGTGTTGACTCATACCTAAGTTACTCCGAAGGATTGGGCAAGGCGAGGCGCGAGTTGTCCTCTGCACCTTCGTCTTGGCCGACACGTTTTTCATTCAGGCGCACGATGTCGCTCACTGACACGTCGCCCGTCACATACACACCATCAAAGCAAGACGCATCAAACCCATCGAGCTTGGGTGCGTTCGCCGATTTGGCCGCCAGCACGGCTTGCTTCATCGCGTCCACGTCTTGATAAATCAAGGCGTCGCAGCCGATGAGCTCACGAATCTCCTCAATGCTGCGGTTGTGCGCCACCAACTCTTCAGGCGTTGGCATGTCAATGCCATACACGTTGGGATAGCGCACCGGCGGCGCCGCACTGGCCAAATACACCTTGCGCGCCCCCGCGTCACGTGCCATTTGCACAATCTCGCGGCTGGTGGTGCCGCGCACGATGGAGTCGTCCACCAACAGCACATTGCGGCCTTTGAATTCACTGGCAATCACGTTGAGCTTTTGGCGCACGGACTTTTTGCGAACGCCCTGGCCTGGCATGATGAAAGTGCGACCCACATAACGGTTTTTCACAAACCCTTCGCGGTAAGGCACACCCAACAAATGCGCCAGTTGCGTGGCGCTAGGACGGCTGGACTCAGGAATTGGGATGATCACATCAATGTCTGTGGGCGGGACAACAGAGATCACGCGCTTGGCCAAGGTCTCGCCCAAGTTCAATCGCGCTTGGTAGACCGAGATGCCATCCATGCTGGAGTCAGGTCGGGCCAAATAAACAAATTCAAAAATACAAGGCTTGAGTTGCGACACATCAGCGCACTGCATGAAGTGGGCTTGACCTGCCAGATCGATGAACACTGCCTCGCCGGGTGCGATGTCACGCTCAAACACATGCCCCGTGCCATCCAAAGCCACCGACTCGCTGGCCACCATGTAGGTGCCGTCTGCACCCCGCCCAATGCACAAAGGGCGAATTCCAAACGGATCACGAAACGCCAACAAGCCGTGACCGGCAATCATGGACACCACGGCATAAGAGCCTTTGATGCGGGCATGCACGCGGCGCACGGCATTGAAGACATCGGAGGGCTTGAGAGGCACACCCCGCGTGGCTTTGTCAATTTCGTGCGCCAACACATTGAGCAACACTTCTGAGTCACTCTCGGTGTTGATGTGGCGGTGGTCATCTAAAAACAACTCCGCCTTCAAAGCATGTGCATTGGTCAGATTGCCGTTATGCACCAACACCAGGCCATAGG
>JAVLFR010000308.1:0-1760 GCA_046052785.1 Limnohabitans sp.
ACGCGCGAAGCTTTGCGTGTACCGAACGTCACCTGTAAGGCAACGTAGCCGTCATTTTCCTGGGTTTTGACTTGGGTCACGCGGTTGTTGGACACATCCAACACCGTGACAGGGATCGAATCCCCATCATCAGTGAACAGACGCATCATGCCCACCTTGCGGCCCAGCAATCCCAAACGGATGCTTTGACTCATTGTTTTCTCCAAAACTCTCACCGCAACCACTTCAATTGGCAGTTACGTTTTTGCGTGAAAGACGGTTGATAAATCCCCGTACGCATTGCACGGAGCCCGCGATTATATCGCGAAAACCGCGTCAAGAGCAACTTCTCTTTGACGCGGGGCTTGAAACGGGCTTGCGCCCACTTCAAATTTATACCAAAGTGTTATTGCAACTTGATTTCAACGTCGACACCCGCTGGCAAATCGAGTTTCATCAAGGCATCCACTGTTTTATCAGTGGGGTCCACGATGTCCATCAAACGCTGGTGGGTACGAATTTCGAGCTGGTCACGGCTGGTTTTGTTGACGTGCGGTGAACGCAAGATGTCAAAGCGCTTCATGCGGGTTGGCAAGGGCACAGGGCCCTTGACAATCGCGCCGGTACGCTTGGCCGTGTCAACAATCTCAGCAGCAGACTGGTCGATTAATTTGTAGTCAAACGCCTTCAGGCGGATGCGGATTTTTTGCTTAGAGGACATTTAAATTCCTCGATTAGGCAATGATCTTGGCAACCACACCCGCGCCAACGGTCTTGCCGCCTTCGCGAATCGCAAAGCGCAAGCCTTCTTCCATCGCAATGGGGTGGATCAACTTCACTGTGATCGACACGTTGTCTCCAGGCATCACCATCTCTTTGCCTTCTGGCAACTCAATAGCGCCCGTCACGTCTGTCGTGCGGAAGTAAAACTGAGGACGGTAGTTGTTGAAGAATGGCGTGTGACGGCCGCCTTCGTCCTTGCTCAACACATAGATCTCAGCTGTGAAATGCGTGTGTGGCTTCACCGAGCCGGGCTTGCACAGCACTTGGCCGCGCTGCACGTCTTCGCGCTTGGTGCCGCGCAACAAAATACCGACGTTGTCACCCGCTTGACCTTGGTCCAGCAATTTGCGGAACATCTCCACACCCGTACAAGTCGTTTTGACGGTGTCAATGATGCCCACGATTTCAATTTCTTCGCCAACTTTGACAATGCCGCGCTCGACGCGACCTGTCACCACCGTGCCGCGACCCGAGATGGAGAACACGTCTTCCACGGGCATCAAGAACGCACCGTCCACAGCGCGCTCAGGCGTTGGGATGTAGCTGTCCAACGCAGCCGCCAATTTCAAAATGGCTTCTTCGCCCAATGGGCCTTTGTCGCCTTCGAGGGCCAGCTTGGCTGAGCCTTGAATGATCGGGGTGTCGTCGCCTGGGAAGTCGTACTTTTGCAGCAACTCGCGCACTTCCATCTCGACCAATTCCAACAACTCAGCATCGTCGACCATGTCGCACTTGTTCAAGAACACGATGATGTAAGGCACGCCCACCTGGCGCGCCAGCAAAATGTGCTCGCGCGTCTGCGGCATCGGACCATCGGCCGCCGACACCACCAGAATCGCCCCGTCCATCTGCGCCGCACCCGTGATCATGTTCTTCACGTAGTCCGCGTGCCCGGGACAGTCCACGTGCGCCGTGTTGATCGTGATCCCGCGCGACTGCTCCTCCGGCGCCGCGTCGATCTCGTCGTATTTCTTCGCCACCCCGCCAAACTTGCTCGA
>JAVLFR010000309.1:0-4014 GCA_046052785.1 Limnohabitans sp.
AATTTCGAGGTTGCGCACGCCACTGGCCACATGGCCTGCGGGCACATGGCGCGCCGCGGATTCGATGTGCCCGGTTTGGTCGTCAAAGAAAAAGTCGGGTTCAAATTCGCGCAAAAATTCACCCTTTTCCAGACCCCCTAAGAACATGGCTTCGTCCACCTCGATGTTCCAGTTCATGAGCGTGCGAATGGCCCGCTCGTGGGCGGGGGCGCTGCGTGCCGTGACCAGGGCGGTGCGAATGCGCATGTGCGGCGTGCCCGCTTGTTGGAGCCCTTGCAGCGCCAACAGCAAGGGCTTGAACGGCCCCGCAGGCAAGGGCTGTGCGGCATGGTTTTTTTCGTGCTGCTGAAACGCGTCCAAGCCCTGGGTTTGAAACACGCGCTCAGCCTCATCGCTAAACAGCACGGCGTCACCGTCAAACGCAATGCGCACTTCGTGTGGGTGGGCCTCAGACGCGTGGGCCGAGTGCGGGTACACCTGCGCGGCGGGCACCCCCGCATCGAGCGCCGAGCGCACGTCAGACAAATGGGTCGATAAAAACAAGTTGGCGTGAAGCGGGCGCAAATAGCGCCAAGGCGACTCGCCGCGTGTGAATGTGCAACGGATGATCGGCAGCGCGTAATGGGCGGCGGACTTCATCACGCGTAAGCCGCTCACGGGGTCGTTGCGCGAAAGAATGACCACTTCCACCCGCTGTGCTTCAGCGGTGTTGAAGGCCAGCAGCTTTTGCACTAGCGAAAACGCCACACCCGGTTTGGCGGGGGTTTCTAAGCGGTCCAGTTGCAAGTTCATGTAAGCGCGGTCGTCGCCTTGCTCGAAAACTTGGTTTTCTTCTTCAAAGTCGAACAGCGCCCGCGAGGAGATGGCTACCACCAATTTGCCGTCGAGAGAAACACCCATGAATTACCTCACCCACTGGTTGAGTTGAATGATAGGCAGCATGACGGCCAGCACAATCAGCATCACCATCGCGCCCATCGCCACGATGAGCAAGGGCTCCAATATGGTGGCCAGTTGCAACGCACGGCGTTGCACTTCTTCGCTCAATTGGGTAGCGGCACGTTGCAGCATGGTGGGCAGGGTGCCAGTTTGCTCGCCCAAGCGCGAGAACATCACCAGCAAGCGCGGAAAGCGTTTGTGCTCTGCCAAGGCCGAGGCCAAGGGTGCGCCTTCGCGCACCAGCACCAGCGCCTCTTGGGCGTCGCGCTTGAGTGCGGTGTTGCTCAGGGTGTCGGCGGCGGCTTGCAGGGCTTTCAAAATCGGCACACCTGCGGTGGCAAGCATGGCCAAGGTGCTGGCAAAACGAGCCGCGTTGTAACCACGGGCGAGTCGGCCCACCAGCGGCAGTTGCAGCCACGCGGCATCAAAGCGCTCACGGGTGTCCGCATTTTTCAAGGCCACTTGGCCCCCTGCTGACAGCGCTGCAATCAGCAGCACACCCCAGAGCCAAAAGTTTTGCACAAAGCTGCTCAACGCCAGCATGGCGCTGGTGAGCGCGGGCAATTGTTGTTGGTTGCTGCCAAACACTTGCGCCACTTGGGGCACCACATAGGCCAGCAAAAACAACACGATGGCCAACGCCACCCCACACACAATGGCGGGGTACAAGCCGGCGGCCAACAGCTTGGCACGCAGGTTTTGCTGATCTTGCAAATCGTCGGCCAAGCGCTCGAGCACCAAGCCTAAATGGCCGCTTTGCTCGCCCGCGCCAATCACCGCCGTGAAGATGACGCCAAATTCGCGGGGGTGTTGGCCCAGAGCTTTTGCAAACGGGGCGCCTGCGTTCACCTCGGTACGCAGGGCAGACACCAAGTCGCGTTGGCGAGGAGTTTCAGCCTCGTCGCTGAGCGCGGCCAAGGCGCGCTCTAGCGGCAAGCCCGCATTCACCAAACCCGACAGCTGACGCGTCCACACGGCCAGCGCCGTGGTGCTGAAAATTTTGCTTTCCCAAATCACGGTGTTCAAGCCGCTGCTGGTGCGCAGCACGGGCTCGACCTTGAGGGGCACCCAGTCTTGGGCGCGCAACTGGCTGCGTGCGGTGCGTGCGGTGTCGGCCTCGAGCACGCCACGGCGAGTTTGGCCTTGGGGGTCTAGGGCTTCAAAAGAGTAGGCGGGCATACAGCAATGCTACTGGATGCTTGGCGTAGAAGCGCCATACTTGGCTGGCGCTTTTGGTGTTGTGACAATTTAGATGATGGTCAGCACTGCGTTGCTAATGATGGTGCCAATGATTTTCGTGGGATGGAAAGTATCCCAAAACGTAAAGGTATCAGGTGTGGCGCATATTGCCGCTGGCGTTGGACCTTGCGTGCAGGCGCTTGTGGTGTTGTTGATGCCGTAGGGGAGGGGGTCTTTCACAATCTTATCGATTAATGCAAAGGTGTCTAGGCGGGCGATGCTGGCCGCAGGATTTGCCGTCGCAAATGTATCCAATGAGGTTGTCAATGTGGCATTGAAGTCAGAGGCCAATTCAGTCGCAGTACCGCCCATTCCAGCAAACTGACCACTGAGATAAAGGGGCGTGATACCAACATTCGATGAGTTGCTCACCAAGAATTTTCGTGCACCTGCGTTGTAAAGTCGCTGAATGATTGCGATGACGTTTGCGGGCGCTGTCGTCGTGACCAAACTGCTTGGCAACCCCCCACCAGAGGCAATCACAGCGTTGATTTCATTTCCCACAGACGTGGCATCGATCACATACAAGGTGTTCGCATCGGCCTTGTTTGCTACCGCCGCCAGGTATTGCGTGGCCTGATCGCACATATCAGGAACACTTGATGTCACGTTGGGAAGCGCGCAAGTTTTTGCGCCACCATAAGCATAGTTATTGCCACCTAAGAGTGAAGCTTTGACGTTCTTGCCATAGCTCGCGGCGACGTTTTCAATCCATAAAGGCCCATCAGACCAGCGGCCACCGATGTAATTAGGTGCTGTGCCTGGGAGTGTGCCTCCTGTGGCGACAAATACATTGCCAGTGTCCGATAGGCTGGCGCCAAAAACCACAAAACCACTGTATTGAATCTTGTTCGTTCTGTTGTCGCCGCATCCGGCCAACAAGGCAGCAACAAGCGCGAGCGATAGGGCGCTCAACCAGCGAGAAACTCGATTTAAATACATAAAAATAATTCCTAAAGTTAATTTAGTAATTATTTTTAACTCAATATTGAATGCTGGTTAGCCGTGGTTACCCTTAAAACGCGGTTGCGTTTCACCAAAGAGACGAGGTGTCAATTAATCGCGCGTCACGCGCACCAACTCTTCGCGGGTGGAAAGCCCCAAGCGCACCAAGCGCTCGCCGTCATCTCGCATCAGCGTCATGCCGTTGCGCAAAGCCGCCTCGCGCAGCTGCGCTTCGCTGGCTTGGTTGTGGATGAGTGCGCGCATGTCGTCGTTGGTGGTGAGCAATTCAAAAATGCCTGTGCGGCCTTGGTAGCCGCTTTGGCCGCACACCTCACAACCCTTGCCTGAACAATGCGTGCAAGTTTTGCGCAGCAGGCGTTGGGCCAACACGCCCAACAGCGACGAGCTCAGCAAGAAGGGCTCCACGCCCATGTCGGTCAAGCGGGTGATGGCGCTGGCCGCATCGTTGGTGTGCAGCGTGGCCAGCACCAAATGGCCCGTGAGCGAAGCTTGGATGGCGATTTGCGCGGTTTCGTAATCGCGAATTTCACCAATCATGATGATGTCGGGATCTTGGCGCAAGATGGCGCGCAGGGCTTTGGCAAAGTCCAAATCAATCTTGGGATTCACCTGGGTTTGGCCCACGCCTGCGAGCTCGTATTCAATCGGGTCTTCCACCGTCATGATGTTGTTGTGCGAGGCGTCGAGCCCTTGCAGCGCTGCATACAGCGTGGTGGTTTTGCCTGAGCCCGTGGGGCCAGTGACCAAGATGATGCCGTGGGGTTGTTTGACCAGGCTCTCAAAGCGTTGCAGCGTCTCGCCAGCCATGCCCACGGCTGGCAGCGTGAGTGTGCTCTCGGACTTGTCAAGCAAACGCAGCACCGCACGTTC
>JAVLFR010000310.1:0-3519 GCA_046052785.1 Limnohabitans sp.
TATGGTGCCTTGGCGGTGATCCTCCCTGCGGCATTGTTTGCACGTGGTTTGACCAGTCGCTTGACCAAGGTCAATGCGGGCGCGGCGGTGTTTGGCTTTTTTCTCTGGGAATTGGTCAAGGTAAGCCTGACGGTGGCAATGTTGATGGCGGCGCCACGTCTGGTGAATGATTTGAGCTGGCCTGCCATGTTGGCAGGTTTGGTGGTGACAATGAAGGTGTATTGGGTAGCGCTTGGCTTTCGCAAGGTGTTTTATCCGGTTAGCCCAACTTAAAGAAGAGCGAACGAATGTCTGTTGAACATGGTCCGACCGCTGGTGAATACATTGTTCACCACCTGACGCATCTGCAAAACAAGCCAATGGCCGGCGTCATTGACTTCTCCGTTTACAACCTTGACTCGATTTTTTGGTCGGTGTTCTTGGGCGTTGTGGCAAGTTTTTTCTTGTGGCGTGCTGCGCGTGGTGCGACTGCCCATGCCCCAGGCCGCTTCCAGGCGGCTGTTGAAATCTTGGTCGAGATGGTTGACAGCCAGGCCAAGGGCATCATTCACAGCGCTGAAAGCCGCAAGTTGGTAGCCCCTTTGGCTTTGACGGTGTTTGTTTGGATTTTCCTGATGAACGCCATGGACTTGTTCCCTGTTGATTTGTTCCCGAAAATTTGGGAAATGATTTATGGCGCCAACGGTGGCGACCCGCACCATGCCTACATGCGTGTGGTGCCTTCTGCGGACTTGTCGACCACCTTGGGTTTGTCAACATCGGTTTTGTTAGTCTGTGTTTTTTACAACATCAAAATCAAAGGGATTGGTGGTTGGGTGCATGAGTTGTTCTGTGCGCCTTTTGGTGCTCACCCCTTGCTGTGGCCGGTCAACTTCATCATGCAAATGATTGAATTTGCGGCCAAAACCGTGTCTCATGGCATGCGACTGTTTGGCAATATGTATGCAGGTGAATTGGTGTTCATGTTGATCGCTTTGATGGGTGGCGCTGCGGCCGCGACATTGCCTGGCGTTTTGCTGCCCATTGGTCACATCATTGCTGGCTCGATCTGGGCCATCTTCCACATCATGATCATCACACTTCAGGCCTTCATCTTCATGATGCTCACGTTGGTGTATGTGGGTCAAGCGCACGACGCGCACTGATTTCGGTTTTTTCTTAGTTTTTCTCTCTCATCCATTCTTTAGGAGTAACAAAATGGAACACGTCCTCGGTTATGTAGCACTTGCAGCTGGCCTCATCATTGGTTTGGGTGCTGTCGGTGCTTGTATCGGTATCGGCATCATGGGTAGCAAATACCTCGAAGCGGCTGCCCGTCAGCCCGAATTGATGAACGAACTGCAAACCAAGATGTTCTTGTTGGCTGGTTTGATCGACGCTGCGTTCTTGATCGGCGTTGGTATCGCCATGATGTTCGCATTCGCGAACCCCTTCGTTCTGAAGTAATCGTCGCAACTACCAAAAGAAAGGTGTTGCCGTGAGTATCAACGCAACCCTGTTCGTCCAGATGATCGTTTTTGCGATTCTGGTGTGGTTCACGATGAAATTCGTGTGGCCACCCATCGCAAACGCCCTTGACGAACGGTCAGAAAAAATTGCCCATGGTTTGGCTGCTGCCGAACATGCCAAGATTGAACTGTCCAATGCGCACAAAGAAGTGGAATTGAAGCTGGCTGAAACCCGCAACGAATCCACATCCTTGTTGGCTGATGCAGAGCGTCGTGCACAACACTTGATCGATGAAGCCAAGGTTCACGCCTCGGATGAAGCGAAAAAGATTGTGGCCGCTGCTCATGCAGAAGCCGCGCAAGAAGTCGTCAAAGCTCGTGAAGCCCTGCGTGAGCAAGTGGCTGCATTGGCTGTCAAAGGTGCTGAACAGATTCTCCGCAAGGAAGTCAACGCCAGCGTCCACGCCGACTTGTTGGGCCGTCTGAAGACTGAGCTGTAAGAGGACAACATGGCCGAACTTGCCACCATTGCCCGCCCTTACGCAGAAGCTTTGTTCAAGGCTTCGGCCGCAGACCTGAGCGCAACCGCTGTATGGCTCGACGAGCTTGCAACGATTGCTGGGAATGCCCAATTGCTGCAATTTGCAGAAGGCCCCAAGGTCACTTCAAACCAGGTGTTTGATTTGATCGTTGGTGTTGTCAAATCCAAATTGCCAAATGCTGCGCAAAACTTTTTGCACGCTGTGATTGATAACGGTCGCTTAAGTGCGTTGCCAGAAGTGGCGACACAATTTAGCGCCCATGTCAAAGCGCAAAGCGGTACGGCAGACGCTGTGGTGTTCAGCGCTTTTGAGATCGATGCAGCGGCCTTGGCCGATGTGAAGACTGTTCTTGAAAAGCGTTTTGGCCGCAAACTCAACGTCACTGTGGCCTTGCAGCCTGAGCTGATTGGCGGCATTCGCGTGGTGGTGGGCGACGAAGTGTTAGACACTTCTGTCAAAGCCCGTTTAGATCAAATGAAAGTTGCGCTGACGGCTTAACGCCTGTCAGCCCTAACAAGAAAGAAGGAAAGAGTCATGCAACTCAATCCAGCAGAAATCTCTGAGCTGATTAAGAGCCGTATCGAAGGTTTGGGCACCGATGCCAACGTTCGAAATCAAGGCACCGTTTTATCGGTGACTGACGGTATTGTTCGCGTGCACGGTCTTTCAGATGCGATGCAAGGCGAAATGTTGGAATTCCCCAACAACACATTCGGTTTGGCTTTGAACCTCGAACGCGATTCAGTGGGTGCCGTGATCTTGGGTGAGTACGAGCACATCTCGGAAGGCGACGTTGTCAAATGCACGGGTCGCATTTTGGAAGTGCCCGTGGGCCCTGAGCTGATTGGCCGCGTGGTCAACGCACTGGGTCAGCCGATTGACGGCAAAGGTCCCATCAACGCTAAGATGACCGACGTGATCGAAAAGGTGGCGCCTGGTGTGATTGCCCGCGAATCCGTGAGCCAACCCATGCAAACCGGTCTCAAGTCGGTTGACTCCATGGTGCCCGTGGGCCGTGGTCAGCGCGAATTGATCATTGGTGACCGCCAGACGGGTAAAACAGCCGTGGCGATCGACGCCATCATCAACCAAAAAGGTCAGCACATGACCTGCGTTTATGTCGCGATTGGCCAAAAAGCCTCGTCGATCAAAAACGTAGTGCGTGCCTTGGAACAAGCTGGCGCGATGGAATACACCATCGTTGTGGCGGCTTCCGCTTCTGAATCTGCTGCCATGCAGTACGTGTCGGCCTACTCTGGCTGCACCATGGGCGAATACTTCCGCGACCGCGGCGAAGACGCGCTGATCGTGTATGACGACCTGTCCAAACAAGCCGTTGCGTACCGCCAAGTGTCGTTGTTGCTGCGCCGCCCACCAGGCCGCGAGGCCTACCCTGGCGACGTGTTCTATCTCCACAGCCGTCTGCTGGAGCGCGCAGCCCGCGTGAATGCCGACTACGTTGAGCATTTCACCAAAGGCGCTGTCAAAGGCAAAACTGGTTCATTGACCGCATTGCCGATCATTGAAAC
>JAVLFR010000311.1:0-3615 GCA_046052785.1 Limnohabitans sp.
TGAGCGAACCGGCCTTGCCGTTGTCGGCGCAGCTCGCGGTCAGTGACTTTGAACTCTTTGGCTTACCTGTGCAATTTGCCCAAGACCGAGGGCAACTTGATGCGCGTTGGAAAGACTTGCAACGTGAAGCCCACCCCGACAAATTTGCCTCGCAAGGCACGGCCGCCCAACGTGTCGCCATGCAGTGGTCGGTGCGAATTAATGAGGCTTATCAGCGCCTCAAAGACCCGATGCGACGAGCCGCTTATTTGTGCGAGCTCGGCGGCGCACCCATTCAAGCGGAAAGCAACACCGCCATGCCCGCCGCGTTTTTGATGCAGCACATGGCTTGGCGCGAGGCCATGGACGATGCCACCGATGTGTCTGCGCTCGAGGCCTTGCACCAAAAAGTGCAACAAGCCCACACAGCCGCGTTGCAGCGCTGCGCTGAACTCATCGACCTCCGCCAAGATCTGCCAGCAGCGGCTCAGCAGGTGAGGGGGTTGATGTTCATCGACAAGTTTTTGCGCGACGTTGACGCCCGAATTGATTGAGACAATAACCACCTATGGCGTTGTTACAAATTTCCGAACCAGGCCAAGCGCCTGACCCCCACCAGCGTCGCATCGCGGTAGGCATTGACTTGGGTACCACCCACTCCTTGGTGGCCGCGATGCGCAACGGTGTCGCAGAGTGCTTGCCCGATGACCAGGGTCATGTCATTTTGCCGTCGGCGGTGCGCTACTTGGACAACGATGGCCGACAAATTGGCCGAGCTGCGCTGGCGTCTCAGGCCGAGGACCCACAAAATACATTGGTCTCTGTCAAGCGTTTCATGGGCCGTGGTGTGGCTGATATCGCCAACCGCGAGCAATTGCCCTATGTCTTTGTCGATAAGCCTGGCATGTTGGCGATTCAAACCCGCGTGGGGGAAAAGTCACCGGTTGAAGTAAGCGCCGAAATTTTGGCGACCTTGCGCTTTCGTGCCGAAGATACGTTCAATGATGATCTGTATGGCGCTGTCATTACCGTCCCCGCGTACTTTGACGATGCACAAAGACAAGCTACCAAAGATGCCGCACAACTCGCGGGTATCCATGTGCTGCGACTCATCAACGAGCCCACGGCTGCAGCCATTGCTTACGGTTTGGACCAAGCCAGCGAAGGTATTTACGCCGTGTACGACCTCGGCGGCGGGACTTTTGATATCTCCATACTGCGTTTATCACGCGGTGTCTTTGAAGTGTTGGCCACAGGGGGGGATTCCGCCTTAGGAGGCGACGACTATGACCGAGCCTTGGTTGATTGGGTGCAAAGTCAATCCCGCTGTGTCATTGCCACACCGGCTGACAAATCAAATGTACTGGTGGCTGCGCGGGCCTGCAAAGAGGCGCTGTCTGCGGCTGATACTGCTGCGTTTGAAGTGGCTTTGTCCAGCGGCACATTGAACCATACCGTCACTCGCGCAGAGTTTGAAGCCGCCACCGCCGCGTTGACCCAACGCACCATGTCTGCCGTGCGTAAAGCCTTGCGCGATGCGCAGTTGACTAAAGATGAGATTCAAGGCGTGGTCATGGTCGGTGGCTCGACTCGCATGCCGCAGGTGCAGCAGGCCGTGACTGATCTCTTGGGTTGCGCGCCGCTGAATAACCTGAACCCTGACGAAGTAGTGGCCTTGGGTGCAGCCATTCAAGCCAACCAGTTGGCCGGCAACAACCCCGATGGTGATTTGCTGTTGCTTGATGTGATTCCTTTGTCTCTGGGCATCGAAACCATGGGTGGTTTGGTCGAGCGAATCGTGCCGCGCAACCAAACCATTCCTACCGCGATGGGGCAGGACTTCACCACCTACCAAGACGGTCAAACCGCTTTGGCCTTGCATGTGGTGCAGGGCGAGCGCGACTTGGTGGCGGACTGCCGCAGCTTGGCCCGCTTTGAGTTGCGTGGCATACCCCCCATGGCCGCGGGTGCTGCGCGCATTCGCGTGACCTTCACCGTCGATGCCGATGGCATGCTGAGTGTGGGCGCCTTGGAGCAGCACAGTGGTGTGACCGCCCAGATCGTCGTCAAGCCGTCGTATGGTTTGTCAGACGACCAAATTGCTGCCATGCTGCAAGACAGCTTCAATACCGCCGAGCAAGATATCAAAGCCCGGGCCTTGGTCGAAGCCCGTGTTGATGCAGATCGCATGTGGCTCGCCACACAAAGCGCTTTGCAAGCCGATGGCGATTTACTCTCCGCCCAAGACCGCCTGCGTATCGACGCCTTGATGGTGGCGACGCTAGACACCAAGAAGCTGGAGGATGCCGCAGCCATTGAGGCTACCACCGAAGCTCTGGCTAAAGGCACTGAGGCCTTCGCCGCCCAACGTATGAACCGAGGCATTCAACACGCCTTGGCCGGACAAAACATCGAGAACCTCTAAATGCCTGTCATCAAAATCTTGCCCCACGCCGAACTCTGCCCTCAGGGCGCAGCGCTACAAGCTGTTGCTGGCAGCACCATTTGCGAAGTGCTGTTGGACAACCACATTCACATCGAACACGCCTGCGACATGAGTTGTGCTGCACCACCTGCCATGTGATTGTGCGCGAGGGCTTTCGGTCGCTCAACGACGCTGATGAAAACGAAGATGATTTGCTTGACCGTGCATGGGGCCTAGAGCCCAATTCGCGGTTGAGCTGCCAAGCCATCGTGGCACAGCAAAACTTGGTGGTCGAAATCCCAAAGTACACCATCAACCACGCTAAAGAAAATCACTGACCATGCGCCAGATTTTTCTAGATACCGAAACCACGGGCCTGTCGGCCGAGAACGGTGATCGCGTCATTGAAATTGGTTGCGTCGAGTTGCTGCATCGAAAACTCACGGGCAACAACTTGCATTTCTACCTCAATCCTGAGCGTGACAGCCATGAAGAAGCTTTGCGCGTGCATGGCATTACCAACGAGTTTTTGAAAGATAAGCCGAAGTTTGCAGAGGTGGTTGACGAATTTTTGGAGTACATCGAAGGTGCAGAAGTCATCATTCATAACGCTCCGTTTGATGTGGGATTTTTGAACAAAGAGTTAGAGTTGCAAGGGCATAAGCCTTTCACGAGCTACGTGCAAGGCATCACCGACACCTTGGTGATGGCTAAGGAAATGTTTCCTGGTAAGCGCAATTCACTTGACTCCTTGTGCGACCGCTTGGAGGTCGACAACTCTGGCCGCACGTTGCACGGCGCTTTGTTGGATGCGGAGCTTTTGGCCGATGTTTACATCAACATGACACGCGGACAAGATGCCTTGCTCATGGAAGTCGAGAGCCACGATCCACAATCGAGTAGTGTAGAGCGCGTCGATCTTCGCATCTATCATTTGCCAGTGATCACCGCGTCAGAGCAAGAAATGTCTCAGCACGAAGCTGTGTTGGCCCAGTTGGATAAAGCCAGCGGTGGCAATACAGTATGGCGGAATGCAGATAAATCTGTGGCATAATTTATTCTTTTCCAGTTAAGGAAAAGCGGCATAAATGGGCGATTAGCTCAGGGGTAGAGCACCACATTCACACTGTGGGGGTCGCAAGTTCGAAACTTGCATCGCCCACCATTTTTGCCAAACCTTAAAGATATCAACCACTTAGGTTGTTTTCAGG
>JAVLFR010000312.1:0-16260 GCA_046052785.1 Limnohabitans sp.
TCCCCGCGCAAGACAAACAGGCCGTGATGAACAAAATTGTGCAGCTCTCCCAAGAGCACCGCTTTGCCCCCGATGACTTTGCCCGCCTCACCCTGATGGAGAGCGACGGCATGAACCCCAAAGCCTCCAACAGCCGTTGTCACGGCATCATCCAGTTTTGTGATGGCCCCGATCGCGGAGCGGCCAGCGCTGGCTTTGGTGCCAACCCCAAAGCCATTTTGGGCCACAGCGTGTTGCAGCAACTCGACATGGTCGGTCGCTATTTTGACGACACGGGCTTAAAGAACTTTGGTCCTGTCGGTTTAGATGATCTGTATTTAACAGTGCTCACCCCCGCAGCACGAAACGAAACACGTCCCAACGCGGCCCTCAACATCCCAGGGCAACAAGCGGCGTACTTGCATGTCAACCGCGACACGCGTGCGCCCATCACGCGCAACTCCATCTTGGCGGGCTTGCATCAAAACGCCAACGAGCGTTTGGGCACGGAAGTGGCGCAACGCCCCTCCATGCAGGCCGCGCGTTTGAGCGCCTATGCCGCGCAGGCGGCGGTGTCGGAAGTTCGCTGAACCCGCCTTGCGGCAATTGAACGGCAAACTTTTGCCGCTCTCACCGTCAAAACCACCGTGGCACGTCTCTTGCATTAATCGACACGAGGTCTCACAACTTGAGGCCATGTGTCAATCAACAGGAGTCTAGCGATGGACGTTTTTAATTCAGCTTTTGGAATTCACGAGCGTGCGCTTGGCGTGCGAAGCCAGCGCATGGAAGTGCTGGCGCGCAACATCGCCAACGCCGATACGCCTAACTACAAAGCCCAAGACGTCGATTTCAAGGCCATGCTCAAAGAAGTCAAGACTGAATATTTGACAGCCACCAACGAAAAACACTATGCCGGTCTGCAAGAAGCCCCCGACAACGGCATGCGTTTTCGCACCCCCTTTAACAGCTCATTCGACGGCAACACCGTTGAGATGAACGTCGAGCAAGCCCAATACGGTAAAGCCGCCAGCGATTACCAAGCCACCTTGCAATTTTTAGAAAACCGCATCAGCGGTCTTCGCAAAGCCATGCGCGGGGAGTAACAGTTCATGCAACTCGATAACGTCTTTGGCATTGCAGGCACAGCGCTCAACGCGCAAGCCATTCGCATGAACACCACCGCCTCAAACTTGGCCAACGCCAACTCGGTCGCGGGCTCAGAAGAAGAGGCTTACCGTGGCCGTCGCCCTTTGTTCAAGGCCTTGATGGAAGAACAAATGACCCACGGCGGCGCGCAGTTTGTCGGCGGCGTCAAGGTCGACCGCATCGTCAACGACCCCGCCCCCATTCGCAAGACTTGGGAGCCTGGCAATCCGTTGGCTGACAAAGAAGGCTACGTCTACCACTCCAACGTCAATGAAATGTCGGAGATGGTCGACATGATGGCCGCCTCACGGTCCTACCAAAACAACGTCGAAGTGGTGAACACCGCACGTCAGCTGATGATGCGCACCCTAGAAATTACCAAGAGCTGATTCAAGCTAAACCGGAGTCTTAAATGGCCATCGATACCTCCACCATCAACGGCGTCATGACCTCTGCGCAATACAAAGCGCAGCAGTCCACCACGCCGATCAAAACCAATATGGGCCAAACCGAGTTTTTGACTCTGTTCACCACCCAGCTCAAAAACCAAGACCCCACAGACCCCGTGAAGAACGAAGCCTTCGTGGCCCAGCTCGCACAGTTCTCGCAGCTCGAAGCCACCACGGCCATGAAGGGCAGCATGGAAAGTTTGGTCTCCAGTTTGGCCAACGACCGTTTGTTGGGCGCCACCTCCCTCATTGGCAAGACCGTGGGCGTGCCTGACGGTCCCGTGGAAGTCACCGACACCACCGTGTCTCAAGGCGTCATCAACCTGCCGACGGGTGCCGACGGCATCAAGTTGCAAGTCTTCAACGACAAAGGCATTTTGGTGCGCACACAAATCATGGGTGCACAGCCTGTGGGCGATGTCACCTTGTCTTGGGACGGCATGACCGATGGGGGTCAAGCCGCCGCCAATGGCATGTACCGCTATGTGGCCAACGTCAACAGCAATGGCACCCCCAGCAAGCCCACGGTCAACACTTACGCCACTGTCAAGGGCGTCAGCAGTGCAGGCACGTCCGACGGCACGATGTTGCTCGAAGTCGCGGGTGGCAAGACTGTCAATTTGGCTGATGTCAAACGCATCAGCAATTAATTTAGAAACAAAGAATTTCTCTCAGGAGCTAAAGCACCATGTCTTTCTACACCGCACTCACGGGTTTGAACGCCGCCACTGCCCAAATGGGCGTCACATCCAACAACATTGCCAACGTCTCGACCACGGGCTTCAAACGCAGCCGTACCGATTTTGGTGACATTTTTGCCACCTCGCCGCTACAAAAAGCCTCCGCCACCATCGGCCAAGGTGTGGCGCTGAAAAAGGTGACGCAAGAGTTTGGTCAGGGTAACTTGGTGTTCTCGTCCAACACCTTGGACTTGGCCATCAGCGGTGACGGTTTCTTTCCGCTCAAATCGCAAGACGGCTTTCAAGACATCTTCACCCGCAATGGTGTGTTCATGATGAACGACCAATACAACGTGGTGAACTCGGCAGGTCAAAGACTCATGGCGGCGTCAGTCGACTCATCGGGCAAAGCGAACTTGAACGACATGAACGTGTTGACCATTCCGCAAAAAACCACTGGCATGGCCAAGCAAACCAGCAAGGTGCAACTGGGCTTGAACTTTCCTGCGGATGCTTCAGTCAACACCAAAACCTTCAACCGCAACGACCCTGGAACCTATAACAAAAGTACCGCCCTCACGGTCTACGACGCGGGTGGTAACTCTTATTTGGCCTCGGTGTATTACGTCAAAACGCAAGATGCGAGTCAAGCCAGCCCCAACAACAAATGGCAAACCTATGTGTACGTGGGCGACAAATTGGTGAACGCGTCCTTGCAACAAGCGACCAACAACTTAGGCGAGGACATGTACGTCAACAAATATGGTGAACTGAAAGCCAAGAGTGACTTCAAAACCCCCGAAGAAATAGCAGAACTCAACAGCAGTTTTTCCAAAAAAACCATCAAATTTTCGTTGGATGATTTAACCGACGTGCGCACCTCGCAACCCGCCACTGTCATGGCTGGCTTGGCCACAGGGTTGGGCACAGGCTCAAACGATGGCGTGAATTTAGCCAATTACAAAAACATCCCCAAGTCAGATTTGTTGCGTTTGCAAGGCAGCAGCTCGATCAACATTGCATTGCCCTCAGCAGACATGCCAGGACCCCGCGTCTTTGAATGGGGTGATGCAGGCAAAGTGACCATCTCGGGTACTGCCAACACGGGCCCGACTCTAGAAGAAGTTGTCAACGCCCTGAACGAAAACGCGGGCTTTGCCACGACCTATGTGGCACAGGCGGCAACGCCTAAATTTGCCATCAGCGGCGTGGGATTTGGTACCACCCCTGCTGCCAATCCGTTTAAAAACTTCAGCATCAACCTAGGTGGCCAGCAACTCGATTTCAAAGACCTGTCCTCAATCCCAGTAGACGGCGATACCTTGGCCGCTTACTTGCAAGTTGAAGTCAACAAAGCAGATGGCATCACGGTGACCGACGGGGTATTGGATGAGCCCGCGCAAGTTTTGGTCACGTTTGACCCCGACACAAAGTCTCTGGTGGTCGAGGATAAAAAAGGCCGCCACATCAGCGCCATGTCATTGACCGCAGGGTCTGGCGCGGCGGGTGTGTCTGAAGGCACGCCCACGGCTGACGCGACCTCGACTAAGTTGAAAATCACAGCGATTGATCCCAACCTGTACGCGGACAGCATGGTGCCCAATACGGAAACCTCTACTAAAGGCATTGCCATCAAGATTGACGGCACGACCTTCCCAGCCACACCCGAGAACTACGCCACCTTGAATACGGAGTATCCGCGTGCCACATCCACTTACTTGATTCCAGATGGCACCACCAGCTTGAAAGTGACATTTGGCACCATGACGCCCGTTGAGGGCACTTCGGGTAACGACTTGAAGGAAAAGCTGAACAAGGACACCACTTTTTCCGCCACTTATTTGGCCTCCTATGACGCAGTCACTGGTTTGACCATCACGGCCAAAGACCCCACCAGCGTAGGTGCCGATGTGATCACTGGCAGTGTCTCGATTTTCAGTAAAACAGCCACCAGCACTTATGGTGATGCACTGGCCGCGGACAGTTTTGTGGCAGGTCGTGCTGCGCAGTTCAGCATGGACAAAAAAAGTATTGATGAATTGAAAAACCTGTTCACCATCAATGTGGACGGTTCAAATGAAGCTGTCACCGTGGGCTTGGATCATTTGCTCGAGTCGATGTCAAAACTCCCCTTGTCGGCCCAAAAACTCTCGGGAAATCAGCTTGCACAGGAATTGACGAATGTGATTGCGCGTCAATATGGCGATGAAAAACCCTTCAACTTCTCAGCCATGGGTGCGTCCAATCAACCGACGTTCAACCTGACACTGACCACTGAGAAAAAAGTCCAACTCACTGGCCTGCCCATTTTTCTAGCCACAGCGGGCGATTTGAGCCCCGAAAGCTTGGTGCGCAATGTGCAAGCCCAAATTGACAAAGACCCCAACTATGGCGGTTCGGTCTCGGTCAGCTACGACACTCAAAAACAACAACTGATTTTCGAACCCAAGGGCAATGCCAAGTTGGCCGTCAGCAGTGATTTAAGCGGTATGGGTTTGGCAGATCCCTTGGTCCAAGGCGTCAACGACCCCTCCGTGGGGCTGGCCCTGTCGCCCAGTGTGTCCACGCCTACCAATCGTCCTACCAATGAGCAACGCTATGGCATGAAGGTGGAGTACGACTCCGTCAAACAAACCTTTGTGTTCAAGTCAGGCACCACAGGCGACAGCTCGGGTGTGGCGATCAGCGCCATTCGCCCTGGCAGCATTGCCACGCAAACCGTCAAAGGTTTAGGCATGACGGGTGACGCTGCCAGCTACGTCATCACCCCTTCCACGGTTGAGGCCTTGCGGGGTGTCAACTCCAAACCCGCCGTGCTGACGGGCAATGCGTTGGCGGTGAACGTGGACAACAACTTTGCTGTCGACGCCACCAACAACCAGTTCGTGGTGTCTGTCAACGGCATCACGGGCACGGTGCTCATTCCACCCAAAGACACCTACACCATGGGCACCTTCATGGAGGCCTTGCAAAACGGCATCAACAACCTGCAAGGGCCCACGAAAAATGGCTTGACGGCCGAGTCAGTGAACGGCGTCAAGGTCACCTATGACAGCAAACTCAACGCCTTGCAATTCACCACCGGCACCGCATCCAACGACTCCTATATCAAAGTCACAGGCGATGCACGTTGGGGCTTGGACAACTTAGACGCCAAATTTGGCAGCACCACCACGTGGATCAAACCCAAGCCGTTTTCAGACGACAAAGGTGCCACGGTGTACATCGACGGTTTTGGGGCCGAGACTTCCTCGGCGGCAGGCTTTGAAAACTTGCCCGCGTGGTCGCCTGTTTACTTTGACAAAGGCGAGCTGACCTTTGACACCGCCGGTAACTTGGTGTCACCCAAGCAAGGCGCGCAGTTGGACACGGTGTATTTGCCAAACGGTAAGGGTGCTTTGACCATCAACATCGACTACTCCAAGTCCACCCAATATGCGTCACCGTTCTCGGTGTTGTCGCAGTCGCAAGACGGCGCGCCCGAAGGTGACTTGGTGGGCTTGGCCATCAAGGACGATGGCTTGGTCACTGCCAGCTATTCCAACAGCTCGCAAAAATCCTTGGCCAAAGTGGTGTTGGTCAACTTCTCCAACCCTTCTGGTTTGCGCCAGATTGGTGACACCAACTACTACAAAACCTCTGATTCAGGCACGCCAAAGTATGGCGAAGCCGGTGCAGCCGGTTACGGCACGGTGCGCTCAGGCGCCACCGAGCGTGCCAACGTCGACTTGACCCAAGAATTGGTGGACTTGATCACCGAGCAGCGTAACTTCCAAGCCAACGCCAAGGCCATGGAAACCAGCACCTCGATGACGCAAACCATCATTCAGATCCGCAACTAATCTGACTGATTAAAAGGCCCCCATGGACCGCTTATCTTTCAACGCGATGGCGGCGATCAACGAAGATCGCTTGATTCGACAACAGCTGTCGAATGACATCGCCAACGTCACCACAGTGGGTTTCAAACAAACCTTCGAAGCCACCATCCAGCCGCACCAAGCAGTGGGTGAGGGCTTTGACTCGCGCTTGCAACCGCGTCTGTACACCACCGATCGCGTGCGTTTGGAGCCTGGCCCCTTGATGGTCACTGGCCGCGACTTGGATGTGTCGTTGAACCACAAAACCGTCTTGGGCGTGCTGGGCAACGACGCCAAACTGGCCTTTACCCGCCGCGGTGACCTGCGCATCAACCCCAGTGGCGTGTTGGAAACAGGCTCGGGCCATATGGTGCAAAGCCAAGATGGCGGCCCCATCACCATTCCTGTGGGCTCCCGCATCAACATCACCAAATCGGGCGAGATCTTTGCCTCTGACCCCACCCAGCCTGGCGTGCCCCAAGAGCAGCTGGTGGGGACGTTGATGCTGCGTGACGCCAGCACCACCAACCTCATCAAACGCGAAGACGGTCTGTTTCGGGTTGACGAAAAACCAGTTGGCACGGACTTTGCAACTGGTCCTGAGCCAGTTTCTTTGACACCGCAGGCTTTAGAAGGCAGCAGTGTCAATCCAATGGCATCGATGGTGAAGCTGATTGAACAGAGTCGCTCGTTTGAGCATCAGATTCGAATGATCAAAGAAAGCAAATCCAACGATGAGTCGGGCGCCTCCATGATGAAGGCGTCTTGAATTTGACAGATTAAAGGGGGCTTAAAGCCATGGATGCATCATTGTGGGTAGCCAAAACGGGTCTTGACGCGCAGCAGACGCGCATGAACGTCATCTCCAACAACTTGGCCAACGTGAGCACGACCGGCTTTAAACGCGACCGTGCCGTCTTTGAAGACTTGCTCTATCAAAACGTCAAGCAACCTGGTGGTCAAACCACCAACAACACCTTGTCTCCCACGGGCCTCATGCTCGGCACGGGTGTCAAGATCAATGCCACCGAAAAGCTGCATTTGCAGGGTAACTTGGTCAACACCCAATCGCCTTTGGACTTGGCGATCATGGGCGGCGGGTTCTTCCAGATTCAAATGCCAGACGGCACCACGGCCTACAGCCGTGATGGCAACTTCAAAATCAACAACACGGGTCAAGTGGTGACCGCCTCGGGCTTTCCCATCATTCCCGCCATCACCATTCCTGAAAACACAGCCAGCGTGACCTTTGGTCAAGACGGCACCGTGTCTGCCGAAATCGTGGCCGGTGGCGGCTCACAAAACATCGGCCAAATTCAAATTGCGCGCTTCGTCAACCCAAGCGGCTTAAAGCCGATTGGCAACAACTTGTATGAAGTCTCGCAGGCCAGCGGTGTGGCCCAGGTGCTCGTGCCTGGCCTCAATGGCGCGGGTGCTTTGAAGCAAGGTTCGCTGGAGGCCTCCAACGTCAACGTGGTGGAGGAGATGGTCAACATGATCGAAACCCAGCGCGCTTATGAGATCAACTCCAAGGCCATCTCGGCTGTGGACGGCATGCTCAAGTTCTTGAACCAAAACATCTGATTGAGGCTCACCATGACTGCCCTTCGTTTACTCGCTTTGGTTGGCATCATTTACTTGTTGCAGGGCTGCGCCAGCGAGCCCGTCGACATGGTGTTGCGACCCTCACCCGACTTTCAACCGGTTTACCCCATGGCCAGCGACCGGCAAAAAATTGCCACAGGCGGCATTTACAGCAACCGGCAAAGTGATGCCTGGTTTGGCCGTGGCCGCAATTACCAAGTGGGCGACATCATCACGGTGTTGTTGAACGAGTCCACCCAAGCGGCGCGCACCCAAAACACCGATGTCAGCCGTGAGTCCAAAAACTCCTTGCCCACAGGCTTGAATACCAAGATCGGCAGCATCAGCCCTTTCTTGAGTGGCATCGACCTCAACAACAACAACAACAGCTCCAAAGGCGCAGGCAAGGCCGATCAACAGGCTTCCTTGTCTGGCTCGGTGGCCGTGACCGTGGTCGAAATTTTGGCCAACGGCAACTTGATGGTGCGTGGCGAGAAAAAACTCGGCCTGTCTGAAGGCACCGAAGTCATTCAAGTCTCAGGCGTCATCCGCCCCGAAGACGTGGGCCCCAACAGCACGGTGCAATCGCGTCGCTTGGCCAATGCCCAAATTGCTTACCGCGGTTCAGGTGATTTGGCCAACGCCACCAAAGCCGGCTGGGGTACCAGCTTGATGCACAAATACTGGCCTTTCTAAATTCGATCGGGTCTCTCATGAATCGCCTCTCTCTTTTTATCCGTGCCTGTGTGATCAGCCTGTGTGTGCTGGCAACCGGTGCTGCGCAGGCAGACCGTGTCAAAGACTTGGCCACGCTCGCGGCCCAACGCCCCAACCAATTGATTGGTTATGGCTTGGTGGTTGGCTTGCAGGGCACGGGCGACGATGCCTCGGTGCCGTTCACCACGCAAAGCATGAAAGCCATGTTGTCGCAAATGGGGGTGCGCATTGACGGCCCCTTGACCGACTTTGAAACCGCCGCCACCGCCGCGCGTGTGGACATCAAAAACACCGCCGCCGTGCTGGTGACCGCCGACTTGCCAGGCTTTGCCAAGCCAGGCCAGCGCATTGACATCAATGTGTCTGCCATTGGCAAGGCTTCTAATTTACGCGGTGGCAGCCTCATCATGACCGCCATGCGCGGTGTCGATGGCGAAATCTATGCACTCGCCCAAGGCGCTTTGACGGCCACTGGCATTGATGTCAATGCCGCAGGCTCCAAGGTGTCCATTGGTGTGCCTACCTCAGCCCGCATTCCAGGCGGCGCGATTGTGGAGCGCATTGTGGACACGCCCTTTGAGACGGCGGAGAACGTCATCTACAACATCCGCGAAAGCGACTTTTCCACCACCACCGCCATCGTCAACGCGATCAATAAAAAATTTGGTGGCGATGTGGCACAAGCCATTGATGGTGTGTCGGTATCGGTACGAGCCCCCAAAAACTTGAACCAACGCGTCGCCTTCATGAGCATGGTTGAAGCGCTAGAGGTCACCCCAGGTGAGCCGCCTGCGCGGGTGGTCATCAACTCACGCACAGGCACGGTGGTCATCAACCGCTCGGTGCGCGTCACGGCTGCGGCGGTGTCGCACGGCACCATCTCGGTGGCCATCTCGGCCACCAACGAGGTGTCGCAACCCAATGCCTTTGCGGGTGGCCAAACCGCCCCTGTTCAAAACGCCGATATCCAAGTGGCTGAGCCCAACAAGCCCATGTTCTTGTTCCAGCCTGGTGTCGAGTTGCGTCAAATTGTGGATGCGGTCAACCAAGTGGGCGCCACGCCCTCTGCCTTGATTGCTATTCTGGAAGCCTTGAAAAGCTCGGGCAGCTTGCGCGCCGAGTTGGTCATCATCTAAGCGAGTACCGACATGAGTAGCCCCGTTGACACCTCTAGCACCCGGTCTTACACAGACTTTTCGGGTCTGGGTGAACTGCGCGGCAAAGCGCAAAAAGACCAAAACAGTGCCTTGCGCGAATCGGCGCAGCAGTTTGAAGGTTTGTTCATTCAAATGATGCTCAAGTCCATGCGTGAGGCCAATGAGCCCATGAAGGACGATGACAACAAATCGCAGGCCCTTGATACCTTTGAGGGCATGTTTGACAAAGAAGTGTCTTTGCAAATGTCCAAGCGCGGCGCACTCGGTGTGGCCGACTTCATGGAACGCGCCGTCAAACAACAACAAGCCCCCGCACCCAGCACCGATGCGTTGTTGAAATCGCGCGGCAAAGGCATCGCCTTAAATACGGTGCAGCAACCCATTGCGTTGCCCACCGCGGCAGAGCTGAGCAAAGGATTTGCCTTAGAAAAAGCCTTGCCACTCAAGAGCTTGCAAGAGTTCAAAACGCCTGTGAGCGGAGGCCGTAAATGAGTAACATGCTTGGCATCAGCAGCGGCGCGATTGGCGCCTACCAACTTGCCTTGAGCACGGTCAGCAACAACATTGCCAACGTCAACACCGAGGGTTACTCGCGTCAAGACGTGGTGTTGGCAGACTCGGCGCCCAAGCAATTGGCCAGCATGTACATCGGTACAGGCGTCATGCTCAAAACCATCAAACGTCAGTTTGACGCGTTTGCCGAATCCAATTTGCGCAACAGCACCAGCGACTTGGCCAGCCAAAAACCCATGGTCGACTATGCCAAGCGTGTGATGGACATCATGGGCGACAAAAGCATTGGTTTGAGTTCAGCGTTCGATGATTTTTTTGCCGCAGCCGGCGCCTTGTCCACCGATCCTGCCTCTACCGTGCAGCGCACGAGTTTTTTGCGCAGTGCCGATGGCGTGGCGTCCAGGTTTGGTGAGTTGTCGAGCCAGCTCAGCTTGATTTCGACCGAAACCCGCGAAGGCCTCTCCAGCGCCGCCGACCAAGTCAACACCTTGACCAGCCAATTGGCTTTGATCAACCAAGGCTTGGCCAAATCGCCGACGTTTGAAGGGCAGCCTCCCGAATTGCTAGACCGTCGCGACTTGACGCTGCGCAAACTTTCGGATTTGGTGCGCACCAAAGTCACCTACGCGATCAACGGTGCAGTGAACGTGAGCTTAGGCTCGACCATGACCAACGGCGTCGTAGTCAATGGCATCAAGGCGCGTCCGATTGGCATCAACAGTTCCGTCAAAGAAAAAGTTGAGCTGGTGCTCGATCCGTACGGCCAAACTGAAACCTTGGCCAGCGTCAGTGGCGGCCAAATTGGCGGCTACCAGAGTTTTATCAGCCAAGTGCTAGAGCCTGCAGAAAAAGATCTCAGCGCCTTGGCCAAGACATTTGCCAATGAGGCCAATGCGATTCAAAAGAACGGCATCGATGGCTATGGGCAAATGGGCCAAGACCTGTTTGCCTTTGCGCCAGGGGTGAGCCCAGAGGCTGCAGCCATTCGACTTGCAGCGAACGATGGCATGCGCGTCGCGACCGCGGCACAGTTTCGTGTCAGCGAAGGCAACACCAACGTCACCACCACCCGCGCCTCGGTCAGGTTCTCAGGCATCACGCCCGCCACCGTCTTAAGTAACACGCAGTTGGTGAACAACCCCAACAAGTCCTCGGGCGTGACCTTCAAAGTTGACGGCTCAGCCGTCTACACACCTGTCACGACACTGAGTGCGGGCGCCAAAGCCACGTTTTATTTGGACGAGGCAGAGCCTGGCCAACAACTGCAAGTCTTGACACGTGATGGTCGCCAAGTCTTGGGTCAGGCCCTCACGGAGACCGAAAAATACCAGTTGCTCAAAACGTCCAATGGTTTTGCAGACAACGCCACCTACAGCGACGCCTACTTGAATCAAACCAGCATAGACGGCTACCGTGGGCTGGACATGTTTTATGGCGCCAAAGCCACCGTTTTGTATGCTCAAAACTTAGGCCAGAACAACTTTGCGGGCGATGCTTTGCCTATCCCCGCGGTGCTTGAAAGTAGCCGCATCAACTCAGCCGACTTCAATTTGGCGGCAGGCGCCATGAAATTAAATGGCGTTGCACTTGATCAGTTCAAGCCCGATGCCAATGGCACCCATATCAAAATCACTGGGTTGGCATTTGCCACACCGTCGCCCAGCTTTAATTTCCGTGCCGCTTTTGGTGGTGCACAGCCTATCAATGAGACCTTTGTGGCGCCTGAAACCGACAACTTGGTCGATTTAGCCGCCGCCATGCAAAGCCGCTTGGCGTCTTTGGGTTTCACTGTGAGCTTGGTGAACAACGCCCAAGATATACAAATTGTCGACAGCCATGGGCGTGACATCAATGGCGTCAGTTTGAACCCCATCACGGGCGCCACCTTAGAAGGCACAGACTTTGGCTCCGAAGAAGGCGCAGCTTTTTCTTCCTTCAGTGCCACCATTGGGGGTGTGCAAATGCGTGTGGACGGCCTGACCGCCACCGACACCACCGAATTGGCGGATCAAATTAACCGTGGTCTGCGCGCGCAAGATGCCAACATTGGCTTGAGCGTGGTGTTTGAAGCGGGTAATTTAGAAATTCGCGATACCTTAGGACGTGCTTTCAGCGGTGTCTTATTGCGTCCAGCATCTCCCAACTCAGATGCCAATCCAGGCACCCTGACGCTGTCCAATACGACCGCTGTGGGCGGTGATGTGCAGGTGGCCAGCGCGGCCTCCCAAGTCGCCAAGTGGTTGAATGGCATCTCCCAAGCCACCATCACAGCGCCTACCTTTGGCATCCCGCCAAATGTGGGCTTTAGCCAATTCAAAGCCACCATCGGCAATGTAGGCTTTGAGTTGTCGCTCGATGGCGTTGCCAACAACATTGGCGCACTCGCCATAGCCCTTCAAGCCAAGTTACGTGAATCAGACCAAAGCAGCAACCTCAGTGTCAACGAGAAGAATGGCAACTTAATCATCACCGACGAAGCTGGGCGTGAATTCAAGCAATTTGCCTTGGTGCCCAGCGTTGACTCACTCGCCAACCCTGGCAAGGTCACGATCGAGAACAGCACAATTTCTAAAACCGATGTGCGAGCCGAAGTTTTCTCTGAAATTCGCGTGTCCATTTCACAGTTACAGTTAAAAAAACCGCTGAGCCTCAACGGACAAACCATCACGGGTTTTCAAACTGTCGATGAGTTGGTGGCCGCCATCAACAAATCGCCTGCTGGTTTGGCGGCCAGTGTGAGCGCGGGGGGTGAGCTGGTGATTGAGGACCCACAGGGCACCTCGATTCGGGTGGACTCAACGCCCAAAGGCAATGCCTTGAACGTGGCAGAGACCACCTACAGTGCCCAAATTCGCTTGGTGCAAATGGTGCGCGATATTCGCGTGCCTGCCAGTGGCATTGATGTCAACAAGCCTCTGCAAATTAACAATGTCAATTTCGGCGAAGCGGTTTACGCCGTGCCCGAAACGAATCCTTCTACAACTTACACCATTGAGTTTGGCTTTCCAACGCAATCAGTATCGGGTGAAACACCTGAAGCTTTAGTTCGGGCGATTAACTCAACCGCCAAACTCTCTGGGGTGGTGTTTCCTGATGGCGACACGGTGGCTCCGTTTTCTGACTTTGACCTCATGGTCGCAGGAAAAAAAATCACCCTCAGCGGTTTGACCGCTACCAATTTGGCCGAACTGCAAACACAACTTCAAGCGGGTTTAGATGCCTCTGACGCCGCAGGCGTGACGGTCTCTTTGACTGACGACAACAAACTCATCTTCCAAGACCCCGTGGGGCCCGACGCCGCACGTTCTGTGGTGCCTGTGGGCTTCACCCTGACCCCCGCTGGCAAAGTCGCTGTCAATGGCGGGCAGGCGAGTGCGGGGGTGGTTGAGCAAGTGATGTCTCAAAGCTATTACGCCGAGGTGGATGAGGCGAGTGGTCGATTGGTGATCAAGCCCTTGGACGGCGCGGCCTCCGATGCCACGATTGCCAATGCATTTGTGGTGTTAACGGGCAGCGACACGCTGGAGCCTCAAACCTCCATTAAATCGCTTGACGACTTGGTCAACAGAATCAATGCGAAACATCTCACCACGGGGGTGGTGGCGTCTGTTGATGAAAACGGCGACCTCAAACTCAGTGCCACTGATCTGAATGGCACGCGCAGCATTTCCATTGGCCCTGGCAAAGATGACAAGGGCAAATACGCCTTGAACGCACTGGGTATGGAGCCCCTCGATTACGACGTACAAATGCGGTTGAAGAGCCTGTTGAGCGATCAGCCACACAAGACCGACATTCGTTTGTCTTTTGGGTCTTATGTCGAAGGCAACCCGCCGGTTCAACAATTTGGCGACCCTGCCGAATTGGCCAAAATTGGATTTCGCACAGGCGCCTACATTGAAGGGGGCTGTCCCGATGACTTGCTGCTGTTCATGACCGGCAAGGGCGCGGCCAATGTGTCTGTGAGCTTCAGTGGTCAACCTGACAATGTGCGTGACAGCTTGCGTGGTCAATCATTGGCCGTGAAATTCACAGCTGTTGATCGCTACGCCATCATTGACACCAAAACGGGCACTGAATTGGCCGACCGCCACTACAACCCCAACGTGCTCGAGCCCGTCGTTGAGTTTCAAGGCTTGCAGCTCAAGCTCAGCCATGCGCCGCAAGTGGGCGACAGCTACACCATCGATGGCAACTACGACGGTTTGGGCAACAACGTCAATATGCTCGACATGGTGGATCTGAACAAAAAACCAGTCACCAACGGCAAAACCATTGCCAACACCTACATCGACCAAATCAACAGCGTGGGTAACTTGGCCCAACAAGCCAGCATCACGCAACAAGCGCTGACGGTGGTGAATGAACAAGCGGTGGCTGCGCGCGACAAAGTCGCGGGCGTCAACTTGGACGACGAGGCTGCCGCCTTGATTCGTTACCAACAAGCCTACCAAGCCTGCGCCAAGGCTTTGCAAATCTCTGGCCAATTGTTTGACACCATCAACCAAATTCGTTGATCAAGGTAACCCATCATGAAAATTTCAACCACCCTCTTTTTTGAGCGTTCCACACAGCAGTTGAGCAGCGTGCAGTCCAATTTGGCGAAGACTCAAGAGCAGTTGTCGACAGGTTTGCAAATTGTCAAACCCAGCGATGCGCCCGATAAAGCGGCCTTGGTGACACGTTTGGAGTCTGAGCTCAGCCGTCAAACCGGCTACCAAGACACGCTCAAAACCGTCAATGTCCGCTTAACCTCGGAAGAAACAGCGCTTAAAAACACCAGCGATGTGATGTTTCGCATCAAAGAGTTGGCCGTCCAAGCCGCCAACGACACCTTGAGCCCCCAAGACCGTCAAGGCGTGGCGCTCGAGTTGAGCAATTTAAAAGACCAAGTCCTCAGCTTGGCCAACAGCCAAGACAGCAACGGCAACTATTTGTTCTCAGGCAGCCGCACAGGGGTGCCAGCCTTCAGCAAGGATGACTCTGGGCGCGTGTTGTACCAAGGCGATCAGGCCCGCATGAAAGTCAACGTTGGCGACAGCCGCCGAATCAATTTGAATATTCCAGGTTCAGACGTTTACAACCGTGTGATTCGTGACGATGGTCAAGGTGGCCGAGTGGGTGTGGACTTTTTTCAGTCGCTCGAAGATTTGGTCAACGCCGTGAAATCAGGCGACGCCACCACCATGCAACGCGGCATCGCCGAAGTTGACACCTTGCAAAACGGCATCAGCGAAGGCCTGGGCCAAATCGGCGCCGACCTGACGGTGGTGGATATGCAAAACGCTGTCTTGGACCAAGTGGTGTTGCGCTTGAAAACCAGCCGCTCCGATGTGGAAGATTTGGACTACACCGAAGCCATTACCCGCATGAACAAAGACCAGCTGGCCTTAGAGGCTGCCCAAAGCAGCTTTGCCAAGATTTCGCAATTGAGCTTGTTCAAATTTTTGAACTGAGTGATTTAAGTTTTCATACCTGCTGCCGATCACTACAAGCGCAATGGAATAAACACACATGGCAACGACCTCCGTCAGCTCAACATCCGGCACCACGGCCACCACGCTTGCTAGCTCAAGTGCACTGACCGCGGCGGCTGCGGCAACGGCTGCCAATCGCGCCAATGCACAAAAAATCATGAACACCTTGGGCGCGGGCTCGGGGGTGGACGTGAACGCGTTGGCGCAAAGCTTGGTCGATGCCGAAAAAATGCCGCGCCAAAACGAGCTCAACAACAAGATCACCAAGAGCGATGGCAAGGTCTCGGGCTACTCGGCCATGTCGTTTGCGCTCAACGCACTCAGTGATTCATTCAAATCGCTCAAAGATCAAAGCGGCTTCACGGGCGTCACAGCCTCTAACAGTGACACCGCGGCCTTCTCGACCACCGCCTCTGGCTTGGCACAGGTGGGCAGCCATGACATTGAGGTGTTGGCCGTGGCCAAACCTCAGCGCTCGTTGAGCGATGGTTTTTTATCCCCCAATTACCCCCTCAACGCGGGGGCCGCCATGAAACTCACCGTCACGTTGGCGGCTGGTATTTCGGTCGACGTGCCCGTGGCCGCTGGCAAAGACAACCCCAATGGCGTGGTCGCCAGCATCAACGCCATGACCGCCAAGACGGGCGTGAAAGCTTCCTTGGTCAATACGGGTGACAAGGGCATCGCCCCTGTGC
>JAVLFR010000313.1:0-10674 GCA_046052785.1 Limnohabitans sp.
ACATTCAGCGCCTCGCCCTGGTAGGTCACGCGGACCAAATATTCTTTCTCCATGTGGCTGTCTTCGCCGATCAACTGGCGAGCCACACGACCGTCTTGGGTCAGCACCAGCAAACCCACCGAGTCAATGTCTAAGCGCCCCGCGGGGGCCAAGCCGCGAAGTTGAGAGGGCTGAATGCGGTTTTTAGACGTGTCGTCGCGCCAATGGTTGCGCCCATGGATGAGGGTGATGGCGGGCTCGTGGCCATCTTCGGCTTGCCCACTCACATACCCCATGGGCTTGTGCAACAAGATGGTCACTTGCGTTTGTTGGTGGCCGGTGGCGCGTGGGTCAATTTCGACGTGGTCGGTTTGGCTCACCTTCACGCCCATTTCAGCAGGGCGTCCATTGACCAGCACCCAACCTTGCTCAATCCACGCGTCTGCCTCTCGGCGAGAGCACAGGCCAAGCTCGGCCATGCGTTTGTTGAGGCGTGTGAGTTCTAGGGGGGTGTCTGACATGTGGGTCAAATTCTAAGTGCCGCTGTTGCGCAGGGCTGCCAAGTTGAGCACCCGCATGCCACCGTACTCGATGCGAATAGCGCTTTGCGCTTCCAGCCGGTTCAGGGCCACATTCACCCGTTGGCGTGACAGGCCCACCAAGTAGGCCAACTCTTGCTGTGTGATGCGCAGCACTTGACCGACGCCTGGAAACAAGGTCGGGTTAAACAAGGCGGCCAAGTTGCGCGCGACACGCACATCTGGGTCGGTGGCACGGTCAATTTCACGCGCCTCGATGAATTGCGCCAAGCGCTCATTGAGCTGGTTCATCACAAAGCGGTTAAAGCCAATTGAGTTGTCGAGCAGCCAGTGAAACGTGTCGATGGGCAAGCCTGCCACCACGCTGTTGCGCAAAGCCATGATGTTGTAGCGGTAGCTCTCGCGCTTGATCACTGTGCCCTCGCCAAACCAGCCACCGGGTGGTACGCCCGTGAATGTGATGCTGCGCCCACTCGCGCTGTCCGTGCTCATTTTCAACAAACCCTCCACCACGCCAAACCAATAGGTGGCTTTGCGGCCTACACGACACACATAGTCGCCTGGCATGGGATCGCTCACCACCAGTTGTGACTCCACACGTTTGCGTTCACTTTCCTTGAGTAAATCAAACCAAGGAATGAGCGCGAGCTCTTGTTCATTGAGTGCGCGACGGCGTTGATACACGCTGGGCTCAGATGCCATGATGGGGGCTCTCCAGTGAAATGTCAGACTCGGGTAAGTCCTGCTAGGTGTCTTCCCTAGATTGTCGTCGAAACGACAACTTGGCGTCAAATCAGATCCTAGGATCGCGCCAACACCCAAAGTGCGTCACCTAGGCGTCACGGTATTTTGTCGACACACAATGCAAGGATCAGGAATGCAGACCACGTTCCCACGACTGTTACTCAAGCATGCCAGCGAGCGCCCGCACGCACCCGCTATGCGCGAGAAGGAATACGGTATTTGGCAAACCACCTCATGGGCCGATATGGCCACGATGGTGGCGCATATGGCGTGCGGTTTGCACCAAGCGGGCTTGACGCGTGGTGAGCACTTGGTGGTGATTGGCTCCAACCGTCCCCGCCTGTATGCCACCATGTTGGCCGCGCAATCTTTGGGCGCCATTCCTATTCCCTTGTACCAAGACGCGGCGGGTGCTGAGTGCGTGTTCCCACTCAACAATGCCGACGTGCGTTTTTGTGTGGTCGAAGACCAAGAGCAAGTGGACAAATTGCTTGAGATCCGCACGCAATGCCCCCAAATCGCGCACATCTTTTTTGACAACCCTCGCGGCTTGCGCAAGTACGACGAGCCCGGCTTGGCGTCCCTCGAAGAACTGCTCGCTACAGGGGCCGTGTTTGCTAAACAGCACCCCAATTTCTTTGTGGATGAAGTTGAAAAAGCCCACACTGATGACGTTGGCGCCATGTTTTTCACCTCTGGCACCACGGGCAACCCCAAAGGTGTGGTGCACACACACAACTCGCTCATCAACCGCGCCGAAGCGGGCGCTGTGTTTGACAAACTCACTTCCGATGAAGATGTGCTGGCGTATTTGCCACCCGCTTGGATTGGCCAAAACATTTTCAGCTACGCGCAGTGGTTGTACTGCGGCTATGTGGTGAATTGCCCCGAGTCGGTGGCCACTGTGACCATCGACTTGAAAGAAGTCGGCCCCACCTACTACTTCGCCCCACCCCGTGTGTTTGAAGGTTTGCTCACCATGGTGATGATTCGTATGGAAGATGCCAGCGCACTAAAGCGCAGCATGTTCCATTTCTTCATGGATGTGGCGCGCAAATACGGCCCCAGCAAAATGTCAGGTCAATCGGTTGGCTTCGTTGGCAGTTTGTTGTATGGCTTGGGTAACTTCTTGGTCTACGGACCGCTGCGCAACAACCTAGGCATGAGCCGCGTGCGTGTGGCCTACACCGCGGGTGAGGCGATTGGCCCAGACCTGTTTAGCTTTTACCGCGCCATTGGCGTGAACTTGAAGCAGCTCTACGGCTCGACCGAGACCGCCGTGTTCGTGTGTTTGCAGCCCGATCACGAAGCGCGTGCTGACACTGTGGGTGTGCCCTGTGCAGGTGTGGAAATCAAAGTGGCCGAGAACGGCGAAATCTTGGTCAAGTCACCTGGCTTGCTCAAGGGCTATTACAAGAATGATGCTGCCACGGCCGAAGTGTTGACGGCAGATGGCTGGTACCACACCAGCGACGCAGGTTTTTTGGATGCGCATGGCCACTTGAAAATCATTGACCGCGTCAAAGACGTGGGCCGTATCAAAGGCGGCGTCAACGATGGCGCCATGTTTGCGCCCAAGTATGTGGAGAACAAGCTCAAGTTTTTCCCGCACATCAAAGAGGTGGTGGCCTATGGCGACCAGCGCGACAAAGTGTGTGTGATGATCAACATCGATTTCGATGCCGTGGGCAATTGGGCCGAACGCCGCAACCTGCCCTACGCGGGTTACACCGATTTGGCTCAAAAGCCAGAGGTGTATGGCCTGATTCAAGAATGTGTCGAAAAAGTCAATGCCGATCTGGCCGCAGACGCGTTGTTAGCGGGCAGCCAAGTCAGCCGCTTTCTCGTGTTGCACAAAGAACTCGACGCAGATGATGGCGAACTCACGCGAACCAACAAAGTGCGGCGCGGCTTCATCGCCGACAAATACGATGCGTTGGTCGATGCGCTCTACAACGGTGCCACAGAACAGTTCATACAAACCCAAGTGAAGTTTGAAGATGGTCGAACAGGTAGCGTGAGCGCCACGCTCAAGTTGTCTGACGCCAAAACTTTCGCGCCCGTGGGGAAAGCAGCATGAGTAAAAAAATCGGCGACGTCATCCTCGACGTCAACAACATCAGTTTGCGCTTTGGCGGCGTCAAAGCGCTGAGCGACATTTCATTCAATGTCAAAGAGCACGAAGTGCGGGCCATCATTGGCCCCAACGGTGCGGGCAAGAGCTCCATGCTCAACTGCATCAACGGTGTCTACACGCCTCAAGAAGGCACCATCACCTTCCGTGGCCAAACCTTTGGCCACATGGACAGCCACCAAGTGGCCACCATGGGCATTGCACGCACGTTCCAAAACTTGGCCTTGTTCAAAGGCATGAGCGTGCTCGACAACATCATGACGGGACGCAACTTGCGCATCAAGAGCAACATCTTCATGCAAGCGTTGCGCATTGGCCCCGCTGAAAACGAAGAAATGATGCACCGCGAAAAGGTGGAGCACATCATTGACTTTCTTGAGATTCAGGCCTTTCGCAAAACACCTGTGGGCCAGTTGCCCTATGGCTTGCAAAAGCGTGTGGACTTGGGCCGTGCGCTGGCGCTCGAGCCACAAGTGCTGTTGCTCGACGAACCCATGGCTGGCATGAACGTCGAAGAAAAGCAAGACATGTGTCGCTTCATCTTGGATGTGAATGACGAATTTGGCACCACGATTGTGTTGATTGAACACGACATGGGCGTAGTGATGGACATTTCTGATCGCGTGGTCGTGCTCGACTACGGCAAAAAGATTGGCGATGGCACGCCCGATGAGGTACGCAACAACGAGGAAGTCATCAGCGCTTACCTCGGCACTTCGCATTAAACGAACGCGCACGAACAAGGATTTAAAGATGGCCTTCTTTTTAGAAACACTACTCGGTGGCTTAATGGCGGGTATGTTGTATTCGCTCGTGGCTTTGGGCTTCGTCCTCATTTTCAAAGCCTCGGGGGTTTTCAATTTTGCACAAGGCGCGATGGTGCTGTTTGGCGCGCTGTCGATGGCCCGTTTCTCAGAATGGATTCCCCAGTTGACCGGAGTGGACAGTCTTTTTATGGCCAATGTGTTGGCTTTTGTTATGGCCGCAGTGGTGATGTTTGTTGTGGCGTGGGCGGTGGAGTATTTAGTCTTGCGGCATTTGGTCAACCAAGAAGGCGCAACTTTGCTAATGGCCACGCTGGGCATTGCTTACTTCCTCGAAGGTCTGGGTCAGACCCTGTTCGGCAGCAGCATTTATAAGATTGACATTGGTATGCCCAAGGATCCCGTCTTCATTTTGGAGGGTATGTTCCAAGGCGGCGTACTAGTTAATAAAGAAGACTTTTATGCTGCCCTCATCGCGGCTGCGCTTGTCTGTTTGTTGACGTTGTTCTTTCAAAAAACAGTCACAGGTCGCGCCTTGCGTGCGGTGGCGGATGACCATCAAGCTGCTCAGTCCATTGGTATACCCCTCAATCGCATCTGGATGATCGTATGGTGTGTCGCGGGCGTGGTGGCGTTGGTAGCCGGCATGATTTGGGGCAGTAAATTGGGTGTTCAGTTCTCCCTCACCACGGTCGCTTTGCGGGCCCTGCCCGTGGTGATTCTGGGGGGGCTTACCTCTGTTCCTGGCGCCATCATCGGCGGTTTGATCATTGGTGTGGGTGAGAAATTGTCCGAGGTTTATCTGGGCGGTTTTGTAGGCGGTGGCATTGAGATTTGGTTTGCCTACGTGCTGGCGCTGGGCTTCTTGCTCATTCGTCCGCAGGGTTTGTTTGGCGAGAAGATCATTGATCGTGTGTAAAACATGCATCTTTATGATTTTTCAGCGAAGCCTAATTTGGCTCAGTCAAATTTAGCCAAGCGTGTCAAAGCTAAATAATTGCTAAAGGTTAAAAATGTTCTACAGAGAAAACGGTCAATTTAAAACCACTTACCAAGCGGATCAACAAATTTTGCCCATTCGACAAGATCGCATGGTCATGATGCTGATTTTGGTGTTCGCCATTGCGGTAGTGCCTATGCTGGCCTCTGATTATTTTTTTCGCGCCATCTTGATTCCGTTTTTAATCATGTCCTTGGCAGCGCTGGGCGTCAATATTTTGGTTGGCTACTGCGGTCAAATTTCTTTGGGCTCGGGTGCTTTCATGGCGGTAGGGGCTTACGGGGCGTACAACTTCTTTGTGCGCATTCCTGGCCTGCCATTGATCCCTGCACTTATTTTGGGGGGCTTGTGCGCCACCCTGTTTGGCATTTTGTTCGGCTTGCCTAGTTTGCGTGTCAAGGGTTTGTATTTGGCGGTGGCCACACTGGCTGCTCAGTTTTTCAGCGATTGGATGTTTTTGCGCATCAAGTGGTTGACCAATGACTCGCCCTCGGGCTCGGTGTCTGTCGCAGAGTTGCAGGTGTTTGGTTTTCCCATTGAAAGCGCCTTGAGCAAATACTGGTTGTGCTTAGCCTTGTTGATGGTCATTGCCTTGCTTGCCAAAAACTTGGTGCGCAGCGCTGTCGGACGTGAGTGGATGGCTATTCGCGACATGGACGTAGCGGCTGCTGTGATTGGCATTCGCCCGATGTATGCCAAGTTGAGCGCGTTTGCTGTGAGCTCATTCATCGTCGGCGTAGCGGGTGCGCTGTGGGCCTTTATTTATTTAGGAGCTTGGGAGCCTGCTGCGTTTTCAGTGGATATCTCGTTTCGCCTGCTTTTCATGGTCATCATTGGCGGCCTCGGCTCTATCTTGGGTGGTTTTTTGGGTGCCGCCTTCATCACTTTGTTGCCAATTGCATTGAGCCAAATATTGCCTAGCTTGGCGGGCCTCGTTGGATTTGAAATTTCTACCGCAGGTGTATCGCATGCCGAACTGATGATTTTTGGTGGATTGATTGTTTGGTTCCTCATCGTTGAGCCGCATGGTCTCGCCAAGCTGTGGGCGATAGCCAAACAAAAAATGCGGCTTTGGCCTTTCCCCCATTAAAGTTGTTGATGGTGTTTGTTTTTGTGTAAGTGTTGTTTTTAAGGAGACATATATGAAGATTCGTGATTTGATTTTGGCAGTGGCCGCTCTGGCTACCGCTGCTTCTTCGCTGGTCACCACGCCAGTGCAAGCCCAGGCCAAAGAACAGTTTTTCCCGCTGTTGTCATACCGCACGGGCCCCTATGCGCCCAACGGTATTCCATGGGCCAACGGCAAACAGGATTACCTTAAGCTGATCAATGCGCGCGATGGCGGCATCAACGGTGTCAAGGTCACTTTTGAAGAGTGCGAAACAGGCTACGCCACCGACCGTGGTGTGGAGTGCTATGAGCGGTTGAAAGGTCGTCCAGGCGTCACCGTTTTTGACCCGCAAGCAACTGGCATCACGTTTGCTTTGACCGAAAAAGTGGTTGTTGACAAAGTGCCTTTGATCACTTTGGGTTACGGCTTGTCGATCGCCCAAGATGGCATGGCCTTCAAGTGGAACTTCCCGCTGATGGGCAGCTACTGGACGGGTGCAGACATTTTGGTGCAGCATTTGGGTAATAAAGAGGGCGGCTTAGACAAACTCAAAGGCAAGAAAATTGCCTTGGTCTACCACGACTCACCTTTCGGAAAAGAGCCTATCCCTGTCTTGCAAGAGCGCGCCAAGATGCATGGTTTTGATTTGCAGCTGATCCCTGTTACCGCGCCTGGCGTTGAACAGAAGTCTGCTTGGCTGCAAGTGCGTCAAAGCCGTCCTGATTTTGTATTCTTGTGGGGCTGGGGAGTGATGAACTCCACCGCTTTGAAAGAAGCCCAAGCCACCGGCTACCCCCGCGACAAGATGTATGGCGTGTGGTGGGCAGGTGCCGAGCCTGATGTCAAAGACGTGGGTGAAGGTGCTAAAGGCTACAACGCCTTGGCTTTGAATACGTCTGGCACGCAGCCCAAAGTCATTCAAGATATCTTGAAGCACGTGCATGGCAAGAACCAAGGTTCTGGCCCTAAAGACGAAGTGGGGCAAGTGCTCTACACACGTGGTGTGATCATTTCGATGCTCAGTGTCGAAGCCGTGCGCCGTGCGCAAGAGCGCTTTGGCAAAGGCAAAGTCATGACCGGCGATCAAGTGCGTTGGGGCATGGAAAACTTGGCGCTTGACCAAAAACGTCTGGAAGCCTTAGGCTTCACCGGCATCATGCAACCGCTGTCGACATCCTGCTCTGACCATATGGGCTCGAGCTCTGCACGCGTGCAGACTTGGGACGGTAGCAAGTGGGGCTTCTCGTCTGACTTCATCCAAGCGGATGAGCAAATCTTGAAGCCCATGATCAAGGCCGGTGCAGACAAGTACATGGCGGACAAGAAGATGACTCGCCGGACTGCTTCGGATTGCCAATCCTGATCCAAATTCTGCAGTGATTAAGTTTGATGGTTCACGCTGAGGCGTGAGCCATCAACTGAAAGATCAGTCTGCTTGACGTGTCTTTCAGTTGACTCACAAAGGTTATCTATGAACGCTACAAACATCATTCTGAACGTCAATGGCATTGAAGTCATTTACAACCACGTCATCTTGGTGCTCAAGGGCGTTTCGCTGCAAGTGCCCCAGGGTGGCATTGTGGCCCTGCTAGGCGGCAACGGCGCTGGCAAAACCACCACCTTGCGCGCGATTTCCAATTTGCTGCAAGGTGAGCGTGGCGCGGTGACCAAGGGCAGCATTGAGCTGCGTGGCGAGCGCATTGAAAACCTCACACCAGCTGACTTGGTCAAGCGCGGCGTGGTGCAAGTGATGGAGGGTCGTCATTGCTTTGCCCACTTGACCATCGAAGAAAACTTGCTCACAGGCAGCTACACCCGCACCAGCAAAGGTGAGATCGAAGCCAACTTGGAGAAGGTGTACAACTACTTCCCACGTCTGAAAACGCGCCGCACCTCGCAAGCTGCCTACACCTCGGGGGGTGAGCAGCAAATGTGTGCGATTGGTCGCGCCCTCATGGCCAACCCCAACATGGTGTTGCTCGATGAGCCCTCGATGGGCTTGGCGCCGCAAATCGTGGAAGAGGTGTTCAACATCGTCAAAGATTTGAACGACAAAGAAAAAGTCACCTTTTTGTTGGCCGAGCAAAACACCAATATGGCGTTGAAGTATTCCGACTACGGCTACATCATGGAGTCGGGCCGCATTGTGATGGATGGCGCCGCCTCAGACCTCGCCAACAACGAAGACGTGAAAGAGTTTTACTTGGGCATGGGTGGGGGTGAACGCAAGAGCTTCAAAGACGCCAAGAGCTACAAACGCCGCAAGCGTTGGTTGGCTTGATGGGAGTTCGCATGTCCACACATTACGACGCGCTCGAAACCCGCAATGCTGCTGAGCGCGAAGCCGCGCTCCTGGCCGCGCTCCCTGCGCAAATTGCGCACGCTCAAAAATGTTCACCTGCATTCGCCAAGTCATTGGCTGCGGTGAATGCGGCCACCATCACCACGCGTGAGGCCTTGGCCCAGTTGCCCGTCATTCGCAAATACGAATTGTTGGCGCAGCAGCAAGCCCAGCGTGCCAGCAACGTGTTTGGCGGCTTTGCAACAATTGGTTTTGGCAAAGCCATGCCGCGTGTGTTTGCCAGCCCGGGCACCATTTATGAGCCCGAAGGCGCAGGCGCTGATTACTGGCGCATGGCCCGTGCTATTTACGCCGCGGGCTTTCGCCCCCATGAGTTGATTCACAACTGCTTTAGCTACCACTTCACACCAGCCGGCTCGATGATGGAGACGGGCGCACACGCCATCGGCTGCACCGTGTTTGCTGGCGGCACAGGTCAGACCGAACAACAAGTGGGCGCCATGGCCGAGTTAAAGCCTGCGGGCTACATCGGCACGCCCAGTTTTTTGAAAATCATTGTGGAAAAAGCCGCTGAGTTGGGCGTGGCCTTGCCCAGCGTCACCAAAGCTTTGGTGTCAGGCGAAGCCTTCCCACCGAGTTTGCGCGATTGGCTGGCTGAGCGCGGCATTGCGGCTTATCAGTGCTACGCCACCGCAGACCTGGGTTTGATTGCCTATGAAACCGAAGCACGCGAAGGCTTGGTGCTTGATGAAGGCGTGATTGTGGAAATCGTGCGTCCTGGCACGGGGGACCCCGTGCCCGAGGGCGAAGTGGGGGAGTTGGTGGTGACATCCCTCAACCCCGATTACCCCTTGATTCGCTTTGGCACGGGCGACTTGTCGGCGGTGTTGCCTGGGGCTTGCCCTACGGGCCGCACCAATCTGCGCATCAAAGGTTGGATGGGCCGCGCAGATCAAACCACCAAGGTGCGTGGCATGTTTGTGCACCCTGGCCAAGTGGCCGAGGTGGTCAAGCGCTTCCCCGAGATCATGCGTGCGCGTTTGGTGGTCACAGGTGAAATGGCCAACGACCAAATGTGCCTCAAGGTGGAGGGCCTTGAAAGTGAAGGCTTGATGCAAAAACTGGGTGACGCTGTGCGCGAGATCACCAAACTGCGGGCCGAGGTGAGCTGGGTGGCCGCAGGTACTTTGCCTAACGATGGCAAGGTCATTGAAGACGCACGCACTTACCAATAAGTTAGTTTTGACGGTTTACCTTGATATGCATCAAGGTATGTCCCTACGTGAAATCCGACATAACAAAACAGTACAAACTGTTTTAGCATTGCACCTCTTAATAAGAGGAGCTTTCCGATGAAACAACTGTTCACTTTGAGCTTGTTGGCCGTGGCCGCTTTGACGGGCGCCAACGCGAGCGACTTCCCTTTCAAAGACAAGCCCGTCACCATCGTGGTGCCGTTCACAGCCGGTGGTCCCACGGACCGCGTGGCACGCGACTTGGCTGAAGCCATGCGCAAGCCTTTGGGCGCCAATGTGGTGGTCGAAAACGTGGCAGGTGCCGGTGGCACGATTGGCGCCAACAAGGTGGCCAAAGCCTCGCCAGATGGACACACCGTGTTGTTGCACCACATTGGCATGGCCACCTCGCCTGCGCTGTACCGCAAGATGCCTTACAACACCACCGATGATTTTGAATACTTGGGCATGGTCAACGAAGTGCCCATGACCTTGATTGGTCGCCCCACTTTGCCCGCCAACAGCTATAAAGAATTGGCGGTTTGGATTGAGCAAAACAAAGGCAAGGTCAACTTGGGCAATGCGGGTTTGGGCGCCGCCTCACACCTGTGCGGTTTGTTATTCCAAAGCGCGATCAAAACCGACATGACCACGGTGCCCTACAAAGGCACGGCGCCTGCCATGAACGACTTGATGGGTGGCCAGATTGACTTGTTATGCGACCAGAGCACTAACACCAGCAGCCAGATTGAAGCGAAAACCGTCAAGGCTTTTGCGGTGACCACCTCAAAGCGTTTGGCCACACCTGCTTTGAAGCACTTGCCCACCATGCAAGAGGCGGGTCTCAAAGGTTTTGAAGTCACCAT
>JAVLFR010000314.1:0-7180 GCA_046052785.1 Limnohabitans sp.
TGGGGTGGCTTACGGCACCAGTTTCATGATCGGCGCCGAGTCATTGGCGGCCAAGAATGGTTACGACCTGGTGAAGTTCTTTTTCTTGCTCACCTTTGCAGCGGCCATCCCTGCCATCATCTCGGGCGGCATTGCTGAGCGCGCCAAGTTTTGGCCGCAGTTGATTGCCACGGGTGTGATCGTGGGTTTGATTTACCCGTTCTTTGAAGGCATTGCGTGGAACCAGCATTTCGGTTTTCAAGCCTGGCTCAAAGACGTGACAGGCGATGAGTTCCATGACTTCGCCGGCTCGGTGGTGGTGCATGCCGTCGGCGGCTGGATTGCTTTACCTGCCGTGCTGCTGCTGGGTGCACGCAGCAACCGCTACCGCAAAGATGGGGCTATTTCTGCGCACCCCCCTTCGAGCATTCCCTTCCTCGCTTTGGGCGCCTGGATTTTGATAGTGGGCTGGTTTGGCTTTAATGTCATGAGCGCACAAACCCTCGACAAAATCTCTGGGCTGGTGGCGGTCAACTCCTTGATGGCCATGGTGGGCGGCACCTTGGTGGCGCTGATCGCGGGTAAGAACGATCCTGGCTTTGTGCACAACGGCCCCTTGGCTGGCTTGGTGGCTGTATGCGCAGGCTCAGACTTGATGCACCCGATGGGCGCATTGGTGGTGGGCGCGGTCGCGGGTGGCATTTTTGTGGTGATGTTCACGCTCACACAAAACAAGTGGCGCATTGACGATGTGTTGGGCGTTTGGCCCTTGCATGGATTGTGCGGCACATGGGGCGGCATTGCAGCGGGTATTTTTGGCACCCAAGCTTTGGGCGGCTTGGGCGGCATCAACTTCACCGCGCAATTGGCAGGCACCCTGCTGGGTGTGGTGTGGGCCTTGGTCAGCGGTTTTGTGGTCTACGGTGTGTTGAAAATCACCACGGGTTTGCGCATGAGCCAAGAAGAAGAGTTCGAAGGTGCTGACCTGACCATTCACAAAATCACCGCCTCACCCGACCGAGAAGTGAGCTGGTAACCCCAGCAAACTGTGGTTTTTCGGTTGTACACCTCTCAAAATTCTCGTAAACGCTTGTAAGTTTCACGAACTTGTGCCTCATAATGATTGCGACTTTCTAAATGCGCGCCATTTGCAAGGTTGTGTTTGGTGATCGGTCAGTTTCGGTTCGGGACTCCATCGCTTTGTTTATGTGTTTTAAGGAGTCCCTTTCATGGGCAACAAACTGTACGTGGGCAACTTGCCCTATTCCGTGCGCGACAGCGATCTCGAGCAGTCTTTTGGACAGTTCGGTTCGGTGACCAGCGCTAAAGTCATGATGGAGCGTGATACGGGTCGCTCTAAAGGTTTTGGTTTTGTCGAGATGGGCAGCGATGCAGAAGCGCTAGCCGCCGTCGAAGGCATGAACGGCGCCCCTTTGGGGGGTCGTAACCTGGTGGTCAATGAAGCGCGTCCCATGGAGCCTCGTCCACCACGCACTGGCGGCTTTGGTGGCGGCGGTGGTGGTTATGGCGGTGGCGGCCGTGAAGGCGGCGGTGGCGGCTACGGTGGTGGTGGTCGCGAAGGTGGTGGCGGCGGCGGTTTTCGCAGCCCCTACGGTGGCGGTGGCCGTGAAGGCGGTGGCGGTCGTCGTGAAGGTGGTGGTGGTGGCCGTAGTGACGGCGGCGGCCGCGGTGGTTTTGGTGGCGGCAACAGCTACTGATGTCCCATCTTGACGACATCACAAAAGGCTCCCTCGGGAGCCTTTTTTATGGTCGCTTGGCGCGGGTGCGCGCTATTTTTTTGCGCGGTCTTGCCGTGGCAACAAGGTGCCCCGCACACGGCCATTGAGTTGCAGAACGCGCCCAAGGTTGTCGTAAGCCATGCCGTCGCCCGTGAAACGGTCGCCCGTGCCTCGCAGCAACAGCACCGGCAAATGCGAGCGCACCTCTTCGGTGTTGGCAAACAAATGCAAAAAGTTGCTTTGCAACTCGGTACGTGGCACCGACACGCCTTGCGCGTTGGTGGTGGCCTCACGCACGATGGTCGCTTGATCAAACAATTGGGCTTCAGACCCGTCGGCATTAATCAATCCTCGCTGCGCGCTGGCGTTGGTGAGTCTTCCCTCTGTGTTGCGGAGTCGAATGCGTGGCTGATCAATTTCCAAGGTGTCGGTGTCTGGATAGTGGCGCCCCTCTCGGCCCACAATTTCGCTTTTGAGTGTGCCATCGGCCGCAAACACTTTGACCGAAAAATCACGCATGAGATAGTCTGGCTCATGACGCGGCTCTAGCGCACGGGTTGGTTCCTCATTGATCGGCGTGTTGCGCACCAACCAGTACGTTGTCATGGCCATCAGCACCATCAACACCATCGGCAAGTACACCACGATGCGGTCCCACGCGCGGCGAAGCCTGAGTAGCACAGGCAAAGCCGCCGCGTTGCTCATGCCAGATACGCTTGAAGCAGCGTCGCATAACGGCCGCTGGCCACCAACAGCAAATCACAAAACTCCCGCGCCGCGCCGTGGCCGCCTTCACGCACAGTCACGTAATGCGAAATGGCTTTGACTTCCACATGGGCGTTGCAGGGTGCACAGGCAAAGCCCGCGCGCACCATGACGGCCATGTCTGGCCAATCGTCTCCCATGTGCGCGGCTTGGGACCACTCGAACCCGAGGGTGTGCAAGATGTCTTGGGCGGCGGGCGCTTTGTCTTCTGTGCCATAACGCACATGGTCAATGCCCAGCGCGGCGAGGCGCGCGCGCAACGGCGCGCTGTCACGGCCGGTGATGACCGCAGGGGTGATGCCTGCTTGTTTGAGCAGCTTGAGTCCGTGGCCGTCCAGGGTATTGAAGCGTTTGAGGGTTTCACCATGCTCGGTGAACAACAAGCCGCCGTCGGTGAGCACACCATCCACATCAAAAAATGCCACGCGAATGCCTTGTGCTTTCAAAAGCAAGGCGGGGTCGAATGTGAGTGCGGGTGTATGGGTGTGCATCAAATGACTTTCGCGCGCATCAAGTCGTTGGTGTTGATGGCGCCACACAAGGCGCCTTGTTCGTCCACCACCAGCACACTGGTGATGCGAAACAACTCCATCAACTCGGCGGCTTCAGCGGCCAGCGCGCTGGCGCGCACGGTGCGTGGATGGGCATGCATGACTTGTTGGGCCGTGAGTTGACGCAGGTCAGCCCCTGTTTCAATCAAGCGTCTTAAATCGCCGTCGGTGAAGATGCCTTGAACCTGTTGGTTGGCATCTACGATGGCGGAGGCGCCCAAGCCCTTGGCGCTCATTTCACGCATCAAGTCGCTAAAGCTTGCGGTGGGTAACACGCTGGGCACGTCGCTGCCTTTTCGCATCACGTCACTCACATGGGTGAGCAAGCGCCGGCCCAAAGCGCCGCCAGGATGCGAGCGTGCAAAGTCTTCGGCCTTGAAACCGCGCGCATCGAGCAAGGCCACAGCCAGAGCGTCGCCCATCGCCATTTGTGCCGTGGTGCTGGCCGTGGGCGCCAAGTTAAGGGGGCACGCTTCTTTGAGCACGCCTGTGTTGAGCACAATGTCGGCATGCAGGGCCAAGGTGGATTGGGCCCCGCCTGTGAGGGCCACCAAGGGCACGCCTTGGCGCTTGAGCACGGGCAAGATGGCGGCGAGTTCATCGCTCTCACCGCTGTTGGAAATTGCAATCACCAGGTCGGTGTCTTTGACCATGCCCAGATCGCCATGGCTGGCTTCGGCAGGATGCACAAACATGGCGGGCGTGCCCGTCGAGGCCAGGGTCGCCGTGATCTTGCGGCCCACGTGGCCGCTTTTGCCCATGCCCATCACCACCACGCGGCCGGTGACCTGAAGGATGGCACGCACGGCCTGCACAAAACTGGGGGACAAGCCATGGCGCAAATGGCGCACCGCGTCGGCTTCGATCTCTAAGGTGTCGTGGGCCAGTTGCAACAGACGTTGGTCGTCCGCCTGCGAAGCTGCGTTGGCGGTGTGAGCATGTGGGTGGGTCATGCGTTCATTTTATCGGTGGGGTGGCCCTATTTGCCAATGCAAAAACTTGAGAAGATGACGCCCAACAAATCGTCGGACGAGAATTCGCCCGTGATGGTGTTGAGCGCGTTTTGGCTCATGCGCAACTCTTCAGCCAACAGATCGAGGGCGGGCATTTGCGCTTGCAGGCAAGCGTTGGCTTGCATGAGGTGCGCCTGCACCGCGCGCAGTGCCTGCACATGTCGCTCGCGCGCCATGAACAGGCCCTCGGCACTCCCACCTTGCCAGCCAACCATGTGCAACAGCGCTTGACGCAAAGCTGGCAAGCCGTCCCCCGTTTTGGCGGACAAGGTGATGTGCTTGGCTTCGCTGAGTCTTGTGGGCGCGGCTGCTGTGGCGCCACCTAGGTGGGCATCGGCCTTGTTCCAAAGGTGCAACACGGGCACATGGCGGTCGATCTTTTCTTGCAACGCTTGTTCAATTTGCGCATCCGCCGCGGCATAGGCGGGGTCGGCTTGGCGCGTGAGGTCATGCAAGAAGAGCACGGCATCGGCTTGGCCAATTTGCGCCCAAGCTCGGGCAATGCCAATGCGCTCGACCTCGTCAACGTCAGGATGGTCGCGCAGTCCCGCCGTGTCCACCACGTGCAGCGGCACGCCGTCGATTTGAATGGTTTGTTGCACCACATCGCGGGTCGTGCCCGCAATGGGCGTGACGATGGCCAACTCGGCACCAGCCAACGCATTGAGCAAAGAGCTTTTGCCCGCATTGGGTTGGCCCGCAATGACCACGCGTATGCCTTCGCGCAACAACACGCCTTGTTTGCTTTGGGCCAATACACGGTCGAGGTTGTGCTGCAAACGGGTGAGTTGTCCTTGGGCGTCGGCTTGCTTTAAAAAATCAATGTCTTCTTCAGGAAAGTCCAGCGTCGCCTCGACCAGCATGCGCAAATGAATCAAGGCCTCGCGCAACTGGTGAATTTCGTTTGAAAAGGCCCCGCCTAAGGAACGGCTCGCGCCACGTGCGGCCGCTTCGGTGCTCGCATCAATCAAGTCCGCCACCGCCTCGGCTTGGGCGAGGTCGAGTTTGTGATTTAAAAACGCGCGTTGTGTGAACTCGCCTGGCTGAGCCAGACGCAAGTCGGCCAGCAAGGCTTGGCCCTGTGCGTTCAAAGTGGCCGCCACACTCAGGGCGCGCGCCAAGATGAGTTGCAACACCACGGGTCCGCCGTGGGCTTGCAATTCCAACACGTCTTCCCCCGTGTAACTGTGCGGCCCAGGAAAGTACAGCGCCAGCACATGATCAATGGGAGACCCCATGGCGTCGGGCAGTGGCAGGTACGTCGCCTTTCGGGGTTTGAGCCTGCGCCCGCACAAGGCCTGCAGCAAGTCGCTCAGGTTCTTACCGCTGACCCGAACAATCCCGACCGCGCCTCGTCCTGGTGCGGTGGCTATGGCAATGATGGGGGCGTCGTGTTGCGCAAGCATGGCGACATTGTCCAGAAAAAAACCCGCCCCATGATGAAAGAAGGCGGGTTGTAGGGTTGAGGAGCCGTCGGCGTTAAAACTTCGGCAAATTGAATTGCGGTGGCACGCCCATGCGCACGTTGATAACCCATTGCTGCGCGATCGACAAGACGTTGTTGGTAATCCAATACAACACCAAGCCTGCTGGGAACACAAAGAACATGACGCTGAAGGCCAAGGGCATGATCCACATCAACTTGGCTTGCATGGGGTCTGGCGGCGCGGGGTTCAAGGCGGTTTGCAGCAAGGTGGTAAGCGTCATCACCAGCGGCAAAATGTAGAACGGGTCTGGCGCTGACAAGTCGTGAATCCATCCCACCCATGGGGCGTTGCGAATCTCTACGGTCGACAACAGCACCCAATACAGCGCGATGAAGACGGGGATTTGCAAGGCGATGGGCACACAGCCTCCCAGCGGGTTGACTTTTTCCTCGCGGTAAATCTTCATCATCTCGGTTTGCATTTGCTGCGGATTGTCTTTGAGACGGTCTCGCATTTCCATGATGCGCGGATTGATGGCCTTCATCTTGGCCATGCTTTGGTAGGCGTGTGCATTGAGCCAATAGAAGGCGGCTTTGAGCAAAACCACCAAAGCCACGATAGACCAGCCCCAGTTGCCTAAAAAGTTGTTGAGCTTGTGTAGCAACCAAAACAAAGGCTTAGCCAAAATCGTCAACCAGCCGTAGTCTTTGACCAGTTCCAGACCTGGGTAAAGTTCTTCGAGTTTTTTCTCTTCTTGTGGGCCCGCATACAGTGTTGCGGCAACGGTCTTGCTTTGGCCTGGTTTGATCACCTCTAAAGGCGCAATCGCCGTCACGCGGTAACAACAATCGGCCATGCTCGCGCCAATATCCACCGCTTCCATAGAAATGTCGCGGCTCATACCATCCGGCAAAATCCATGCGCTTGCAAAATAATGTTGCACCATGGCGATGTAGCCCGTGTTGGATTGCTTCTCGATGTCAAACTTTTTCTTTTTGATATCAGCAAATTCAACTTTTTGATACTTTTTGGCTTCCGTATAAATGGCCGGGCCTGTGAATGTGGAGTACACCGAAGACTCGCCTGGCAGCTTGTTGCCATCACGTACCAATTGGAAATACAACTGCGGCGCCACGTCTTGGGTGCCCGTGTTCACGATGTCATGTTTGACCGCGATGTCATAGGCGCCACGCTTGATGGTGTATGTTTTCACCAGTTTCACGCCGTTTTGAACGGGAGATTCAAAGCTCACCACCAACTCATTCGCGCCGTCTTGGAGCTTTCGTGCCCCAGGTCGCACCGTCATCACGGTTTTGTGGGTTGGCAACGCCACGCCAGGGATGCTGGAAATCAAGCCCGTTTGTGCAGTGTAAATTCGGTCTTTGCTTTCATCCAACAACACAATGTTGTGGCCTGGCTTTTGCTCGTCTTCGTGCTTCAAGAGCTCCATGCGCACCAAAGAGCCGCCTTCGGTGTCAAAGCGCAACTTGACCACATCGGTTTCAACCAGCACTTGTTCTTTGTTAGCGCTGCGCGTCTCCAACGTGGGCACGGTGGCGGGGGTTTGCGACGCCAACGGCGCAGGAACACCTGCCACGGTCGGTGTTGCCGCAGCCTCGCTAGCCCCCTTAGTGGGTTGGACGGAAGAGGGTGCAGGGAAAAACGTGGCTTTATTGCCCGTATGAACCTGCCATTGGTCCCACAAA
>JAVLFR010000315.1:0-7050 GCA_046052785.1 Limnohabitans sp.
CGTGGCCACACGCATTGCGCCTACATGGGGCGGTCCTTCATATGTCCAGAGGGTGAGTTGCATGGCTCAGATTCCTTTACGCGGCTAATCGCATGCGGCGCAGCAGAGGACGGGTGAACAACTCAGCCAAATCACCCGCTTGGTCATAGCCCTGAATCGGCGTGAACACCAACTCAATCGCCCACTTGGTCGTCATGCCTTCAGCCTCCAGTGGGTTGGCCAAACCCAAGCCGCACACAACCATGTCTGGATGCAAAGCGCGACAGCGGTCCAGCTGTTTTTCAACATCTTGACCCTCAGATAAAAAAGTCCCCTCTGGCAGAAGAGCCAACTCCATGGCCATGTGCTGGCGATGCAAATAAGGCGTGCCCACCTCCAGCAAAGTCATGCCCAGTTCCCGCGATAAAAATCGGGCCAATGGAATTTCAAGCTGCGAGTCTGGAAAGAAGAAAATTCGCTTGCCATCCAAATGCAATTTGGCACGTGCCAAAGATGCACTGGCCCTGGCCACAGGTGCTGCTATCGCAGCCTGAAAGCGTTCTGGCGTGACACCAAAAACCGTCGCGGCGGATTGCAACCAAGCTGTTGTGCCTTCGATGCCCAAGGGGAAAGGCGCGGACAGCAATTTAGCCCCACGCGCTTGTAAAACACGAGCGGTATCACCCAAAAACGGTTGCGCCAAGAGCAACCTCGTGTTGCCGCCAATAGGCACCATGTCTTGCGCACGACGCGGTGGGAAGAATCGAACGCGCTCAATGCCCATCTGATTGAAGATGCGTACAAACTGGTCTTCCACCACATCGGCCAGCGTGCCCACGATGACCAACTCTTGTTCAGCGTGGGCTGGCGGCGATGGAAGATCGGGCACCATCGATGCGAGGCAAGCGTCCTCGCCTTGCGTGAACGTGGTTTCAATGCCACTGCCGGAATAGTTGAGCACCCTTACGGCGGGTGAATGTTGCGCAGAGAGTCGGGAGGCCGCGCGAGACAAATCTAATTTAATCACCTCTGAGGGGCATGAGCCCACCAAAAAAAGTAACTTAATTTCTGGTCGACGCGCTAACAGTTGATGGACCACGCGGTCGAGCTCTTCGTTGGCGTCAGCCAGGCCTGCCAAGTCACGCTCATCAATGATGGCTGTGCCAAAGCGCGGCTCTGCAAAAATCATGACTCCCGCAGCCGACTGAATCAGGTGTGCGCAGGTGCGAGAGCCCACCACCAGAAAAAAGGCATCTTGAATTTTGCGATGCAGCCAAATAATGCCTGTCAGACCACAAAACACCTCGCGCTGACCGCGCTCCACCAGAGGGCTGACGTCCGTACAGCCTTTGCTGATTTCTGGATGAATTGGAATGACTGAGCTCATGCACTCACCTGAGCCGTTGTATCGAGCCTGCTTGGCAGCGGTTTTTGCATACGCGCCATGCGCAGTTTGCGGATGTATTGCGCGGCATTGATGCCGTAGGTGATGTAGGCAGTCAAGGCCAACCACAGTTGGTCAATGGCCGACCAACTGCCTTCCCACCAAACCCACAAATAAGCGGTATGCAAAGCCATCACCCACATGCTGACGACGTCTTCCCAAAAGAAGGCGGGGGCAAAAAGGTATTTATCAAAGACAACCTTTTCCCAAATACAGCCCGTGATCATGATGGCGTAGAGCACCACAGTTTTGAGAACCACTGAAGCCAAGGCCCAATCGGTGTAGTCGCCAGTTTTCAAGCTGTACACCACCAAATACAGGCTCACGAGAAAAACCAAAAACTGCACGGGTGCCAACACGCCTTGCACCAAGGTCCAACGCGTGGCATCGCGCTTGGCGCGCTGCTCTGGCGTGTATAAAACCTGTGGCTGAGACTGCTGCATGACCTGCTTTCATTTCAAATGAACTGACGTAACTCTATAGCGCCAAGCCTCATGTGTCAATCTAAATTGACAATATATTTGTTAACTAGGGATTACACTTAATCGAGATTCCTTCGCTTTGAATGAAACTAGCTTGGTCTACTCAAAGATGGGGGTCGCCGTGACTCAATATAAATTTGAAAAAACCACTACTTTGCCAAATCAACCCTGGGCGCCTGTCTCAGAGGACACCAATTTGAAGCTTGACTTAGGTGCCAGCCCAAGACTTGTAGGCGGCACAAGCTTTGACAGCATAGCGGCGCTGGATGAAATTCAAGTCAAACTGCTATCTCTGGCATCCATGAACAGCATGGAGGAGACGCGGAAAATTTTGACCAAGTGGCGGCGTCAAGGCCATACCTTGTCAGATATTTACCTTCAGGGCATCACCAAGTCTGCCAGACTGACGGGTGAACTTTGGGCCTCGGATCAGCTTGACTTTGTCAACGTCAGCATCGCTTCTGCGCACCTGCAGCGAGCCATGCACGAGTTCAGCCAAGAATTCATGTCTGAGGGCTGTACTGAATCAAATGGACTTAGTTTGCTGATCATGACAGAGCCTGGCTCTCAGCATGGCCTCGGTACCTTTATGTTGAGTGAGTTCTTCCGTCATGCAGGCTGGCGGGTCCTGCTCGTGTCCCCCCAAGACATAGCGGAATTCAAGCGTGTGTTTCTTTCGGATTGGTTTGATGCGGTGATGCTGTCGATCTCAACAGAAAGACAAATTGAGTCCGTCTCAAAGGCCGTGTCTGAGTTGCGAAGAGCAACCGCCAATCCCAAATTGAAAATTTATGTTGGCGGGGCTATGGCTAGCATCTCACCCGACAAGTTGTACTGGGCAGGAACCTCACTTCTTTATACCGACGCCGCACAAACCGTTGAATTTGTCACACAAGCTGTGGCCACTTCAGCTCACACAAACAAAATGGCACTTCGCCCCACCCGATCCCTCAATGATCTTGAGGAATTACACGGTGTATCAAAGATGTGACGATAGAATGAGTCAACTCGTCAACACACCCGTCATTACGCAATACCATCAATGAACTTTACCGATCTCGAAGCCGTCACCTTCTCCAAGCTTTTGGGGGTGGTTTCGGACGTGAGTTTGGTGATCAACCCCAACGGGGTCATTGAGGATGTGTCTACTGGACAAGACACCATGGCGACCTTAGGTTGTCAGAGTTGGCTAGGCAAGCGGTGGATAGATACCGTGACCACCGAAAGTAAAAAAAAGATTGAAGACTTGCTTGTCGTTCAACCTGAGACTCAAAATTTGCTTTGGCGTCATGTCAATCACCCCATGCCCTCGGGGGGTGAAGCCGCTATTCAATACATCACGGTGGCCCTCAAAGGGCAAAAAATACTGGCAGTCGGACGTAACCTGGAGCGTCTTGCCGAATTGCAACGCCGACTGGTTGAAACCCAACAGTCCATGGAGCGCGACTTTCTGCGGTTGCGACACATTGAGGCGCGCTATCGCATCTTGTTCGAAACCTCTCCCGAAGCAGTCTTGATGGTGGATGCGCAATCACACCGATTGATAGAAGCCAATGCAGGGGCGCAATCGCTTTTCAAAGATGCAGGCAAAAGATTGGTGGGGCGCGATTTCAGAGATTGCTTTGCAACAGAGAGCCAAAGCGAGGTCCAATCGCTTTTGAGAACTGCGCTGGCCACTGGGCGAATTGAGATGTGCTCGGCCTCCTTAAACAATTCGAGCTTGCCCCTGACGGTATCTGCCACTGTTTTTAGGCAGGAAGGCGGCGCACAATTTTTGGTACGACTGACCAAGCGTGAGTCCTCCGTCGCCTCTCTTTTGACACAAGACGCCTCTCATGTTTTGAGCGAGGCCATGGCGCATTTTCCTGATGGTTGGTTGTTGACAGACACCTCTGGCACGGTCAGAAGTGTGAACGAGGAAGGCATGGCGCTGTTGGGGGTGACAGCAGCGACTCAAATCGTCGGCCAATCCTTAGAAGGTTGGTTAATCCGCGGTGCCGTGGATTGGGGCGTGCTCAACACGGCTTTGAAACAACAAAAACCCGTCAGAAACTTTGCCACCGAAGTTCGAACCCTCTCAGGCATGACACTGCCCGTTGAGATCTCGGGAGCTTTTTTAGCCAAACCTGAGCCACTTTTTGTGCTGTTCGTCAGAGATGTCAATCGACGCTCACAACTTACCCCACCCCCCTCTCAAACAGTGCCCAATCCTTTTGCAGACCTATCGCAGTTCGTGGGCCGACGTCCGATCAAAGACATCGTCGGCGATACCGTCGACACGATTGAGCGCATGTGCATTGAGGCCGCTCTCGAGCTCACGCACAACAACCGAGCCTCTGCGGCTGAAATGCTGGGACTTTCGCGCCAAAGTCTTTATGTCAAGTTGAGAAGGTTCGGAATTTCATCTGACACTGATTTCGACATAGACACCACCACATGAAATAACCAAGCTTAGACACCTGCTGTTTCCTTGGTTTTCGCCATCTGTCTTAGACAACTAAGGGTTATTGATAGTGGTGAGCCCTCTGAATATTGTTAAAAATGAAGCCTAGTAGCGGATCGGCATGCTATTTTGCTGGTGAACAACCACCCCGATCATTCCTCAGCATGAAGGTACGCTAACTTTCCTCTAGGAATTTGCATGCCCAAGTTGAACAGCCTGCAGAGCTTGAATGTCTCAGCATCGGCGAATGATGAATGCAAAGAATCCCTGCACGATGTGATCGTGGATCAGCTGATTCCTAGGCTTTTGAATTCTCAAAACTACAGCGAGCGCTTGGCAAGCCCAGAAGTGACAGGCGCCAGTCCAGGGACATTGCCTGAATTCAGTGATTTCACGGATGCCTGCCGCCAAGGCGATTCGCCGCGCGTGAATCAAATAGTTGATACGCTGATCGCTCAAGGTGTGGCACAGGAAAGAATCTTTTTAGACTTGATCACTCCAGCCGCCAGGCACTTAGGCAAGCTTTGGGACAATGACCTGTGCAGCTTTACAGACGTGACCTGTGGCTTGGCCATCATGCATCATGTGATCTACCGCTTAGGCTATGAGTTTCGTGATGGCCCACACGTTCAAGGCGAGCAATCCAATGTGATGATGTGTTGCGCACCTGGATCCATGCACTTCTTAGGCGCCACCATTGTGGGGGACTTATTCAGAAGAGAAGGTGCGAGTGTGGTGATTGAAGTTTCATCCTCAAAAGATGAATTGGTTCGCGCGGTTGCCAATGAATGGTTTGATGTGATTGGCATTTCTGTCGCGATCGAATCGCAATTACTTCAGTTGAAATCGCTCGTTCAGGACTTTAAACACAACTCTGGCAACCCCAATGTCAAGGTGCTTTTAGGCGGGCCTATTTTTATGTTGGTGGATGTGACCGCTGACATGTTTGACGCGGACTTCATTGCCAAGGACGCGAAAGAAGTCGTCTCTTTGCTCAAGAGCTTTGCCGCCAAATAAGCCTGAAATATGCATTAAGCCCTTCGCGGCATTTTCCAAGGCAGCATCAATCGAACAGGCCATGAAACCAGCCTTGGGATGTCCAAGGTTTCATGCACTGCAGTGAGGTTCTCGCCCAGCAGTCGCGTGGTCAAGAGTGACCGCGCATAAAACGGCGTATCTTCCAATGTTGAGATGATTTGTGGTGCGACCTGCGCTTCGCTGCACATGGCGCGTTGAATGCGCCAAGCGGATGCAGGCAACTGATGGCGCGGTGGCGGCTCAAAGGCGGTGTGCCCGCCGTCTGGAGAAAATCTTTGTGACACCACACGACCTGGTCCTTTTTTAGGTCGCACGTCATACACCACGCTGGTGTCGCCATTGGCCATTTCGGCCCTGGCCCAATCCCAGTCCCAGAACCCTTGCTCCACGGGTTCATCACCTTCATTCGAGTCCATGTAGGCGTGGCCATGCCAACTCAATCCAGGGCTGTCCATGTCAACTTGGACCCTTGAGCAAGGGGCGATGGGACCCCAGCGATGTCGCCCCTCGTTGTCCAAAGCTGTGACAAAACGACACAGCGATTCGGGTCGAACGGTGACGCGGCCACGCACCCGCTTGGGCCAAGGCACATTGATCTCATCGATGTCAATGACCAACTCATGGCCATTCCAGTTCAGACTGCTCGGACCAATTTGGTAGTGGTGCGGGCTGCGATGGATGTGCTGACGGCCGCGCTCCGTCATGGTCCAACGCTTGCCGCCCTTGCCATACAAAGCCACATTCAGTGCGCAATAGTTTTCTGGATCGGCGACCCCGCCTTGAAGGCTTCGCGCCAGCGCGTAGTAAGGCGAAAAAACGCTCCCCACAAAAGCAATGATGGACAAACCATGTTCGCCATCGTCACTCAACGCGTCGACATACCACCAGAGATAACCACCCGGCGGGACGGCTTGGTCAAACCGAGGTCCGCCATCAGCGTCGCGGCCGCCAGTCGCCCTGACATGGCCGCCATCGGTACGCCCGGCCCCGGATGAACGCTCCCCCCCGCTGTGTAGAGCCCCGGCACTTTGCTGCGCGCAGAGGGGCGACGAAAGGCTGACATCCAACCGTGTGTCGCCTGGCCATACAAAGCGCCCCCACTGCCCGGAAAGAGACGGGCAAAGTCCTGTGGCAAGGTTCGCACCACTTGTTGTGGCGAGGCGTCGATCTCCAAGCCACAGCGGCGCATCAGCGCCAAACTGCTCGATTCGCATGCTTGTATCTCCGATAAATTGAAGGAATGGGTGTCGCCATCTGCAGGTGCATTGACAAGGCACAAAATTCTTTCTGACGCAGGATCAGCCAGCCCCATGTCATTGCGATCTTGTGCACAAACATAAACTGTGCCCTGCGCAGGCAGCTGGCGTTTGTCAAAAATGTCCTCAAACTCCGCGCGGTAATCTTGGTTAAAAAATACGTTGTGTCTGACCAGCGGAAATCCGCTGGTTTTTGCATGCATCGACATCGTGAACGCAGACAGCGATCGCTGGTGGGGGCGCACTGGCTCGAAACTGGGACTGACCGAGGGCCCCAGCAAACCACTGGCCAAGGCTGCCACATCGCCATTGAAAATGACATGGTCAGCGTCGATGTGTTCACCTGACGAAAGCTGCACACCACTCACCCGCCCTTGCGATGTCAAAATTTTCGAACACGCCACCCCA
>JAVLFR010000316.1:0-1870 GCA_046052785.1 Limnohabitans sp.
TACAAGGTGGCCAGATGACGGGCGCGGTCGTGTTGACCCAAAGCACCAAAAGCCCAAGCCAGTGGGTCACCACTGCCCTCGTCGTCATAAGCATCCAGCGAGTCAAAGCGGGGGCCTTCAGGCAAAAATCCCCGTCCTGCGATACGGTGGCTCAGCGTGGCATCACGCCCTTGCAAAAAAGCGATGGTGGGTGCAATCGTGGCGTGGTAGCGCTCAAAATAATCCAAAAAATAGTTCACGCAGGCGGTGCGCTCGGCTTCGGGCTGCGCCAAGGCGCAGTCACGCACTTGGGCCAAGCCATCGGGCGTGAACAAAGCCAGCACCAAGGCCAAGGCCAAGTCCTCTTGCACCGCATCCACGCCTTGAGAGCGCAAAAACCCCGTCAAATACGCGGTAGACGGATAAGGCGTGTTGAGCTGCGTCATCGGGGGGATGAGGCTTAAAACACGAAACGATGGGGAAATTGAAGGACTTGCAGACATGATCGGCTGTGATTATCAACGCCCATCGAAAATTGGGCTTGCATGACCTTTAAACGCAAATTCTGTAAAAATCAACGAAACCATTATCTTTTTTAACCCATATTAAGGACACATCCATGAGCAACTTGACACCCTCTTGTGCCTGCTGCAGCCCACTTCAACTGGCTGGCAACCCCTCACGCCGAGGCTTTTTGGCCGCTGGTACAGCCACTGTGGCGGGTGGCTTGATGGGCCTTGCCCCTTTCCAAGCCCAAGCTGCCAGCGGCAACTACGAAGCCATGTTGGTCAACTGTATTGACCCCCGCTTCACCACCCTGAGCTGGCAATACATGGGCTTGCTGCAAGGCATCAGCCGTGAAAAACTGACTGACAACTACAGCCAATTCGTCATCGCAGGCGGCCCCATTGGTGCGGTGCACCCCAAATTCGCAGCTTGGCACAAAGCCTATTGGGACAACTTGGACATCACCGTGTCTTTGCACCACATCAAGCGCGTGGTGGGCATCACCCACCGCGATTGCGGCGCTGCCAAACTCGCCTTCGGCGAAGACAAAGTCGCCAGCAAAGAAATTGAAACTGAATCGCACGCAGAAGCTTTGAACGAATTCCGCCATCAAGTGCAAAAGCGTCACCCTAAGCTCAGCGTCATCACCGGCGTGATGAGTTTGGACGGTCGCATTGATTTGATTGGCTAAGCCATTAAAGCCTGAGCCTCTGGCGCCGATACATGGTGTTCAAGGTTGCTCAGGTTTATGACCGCTCTCGCTACCAGCCCGAATTTTGAGGGCGCGTATGGAATTCGGTTCATCGCCGAGAGCGGTCCCCTTTTTTACCTGCAAGCCGCTTCGTACATTCTGAAATGTCGAATGTCGTCAAAATGAAATGGCGTTTTGATGAACTGACGCGCAAACTCTGAATTGCTCTGCTCGATGAATGTGTCCTTCACCTTGTGGGTGATAAATGGGACCTTGCCTGCCATATCGCGGTAGAAAATTCGCGTCATCAATTGAATCGTTTGCGCTTCGCAGTTGATCTCATAAGTCGATTGCTCAGACGTGTAGTTATACAAAGTCACCTTCACCACCGCTTTAGGTGTGTGAAAAGGCACCTTGGCATCCACAGGCAGTTGTGTGAAGGTGCGTAGGGTTTTGAGCTTGCCTTTGCTTTCAACAGGCGCGTAGTAGTAGTCATTTGCCCCATGGTTGTTGTTCGTCAAGAACACCCAACCCGCCCATGCGCTAGGTTGCACAGCTAGCCATAAAAGAATGAGTAAATTTTTATGCATAAGAGGTGCTCATTTTATTGGCAAACCTAAATCATGGAAAATCAAAGCCATGACTGACGACACCACCCAACGCCCCGCCCTCCCCGACCACTTGTCAATCGAC
>JAVLFR010000317.1:0-15496 GCA_046052785.1 Limnohabitans sp.
ACACGGGCTTTGTCATTCATGCAAAAACCAATCAGCGCATCAGCTATGGTGATGTTGCCAAATTCGCCACGATCCCTGCGGAACTTCCCAAAATCAGTGACAGCGATTTGAAAAAACCTGCGCAATTTAAATTGATTGGGCGGTCTGACATCGGTCGCAGCGATGTGAAATCAAAAACCAACGGCACTGCGCAGTTTGGTATCGATGTGAGCGTCCCCGATATGGTTTACGCCACAGTTCTCGAAGCACCCATGGAGGGGGCGAAAGCTGAAAACATCAACACGGATGAAGCCTTGGCCATTCCAGGTGTGACAAAAGTGATTCCCTTGCCATTTGGCGTCGCGGTCATTGGCAACAGCGTCCACGCCACCCGACTGGCGCGCAACGTCCTGAAACAAAAGGTGACGTGGAACACCACTGGGGCTGTCGCGGCTAACTTCGACTCTGAAAAAGCCAAGAAAGATTACGCCAACCAAGGCATTGATCCCAACGCCAAAACGATGGATGCTTTCAAACGCGGCGATTCGATCACCGCCATGGTCAATGCCAAGCAAACCATTGAAGCGACTTATTGGACGGAGCACTGTTACCACGCCCAACTTGAGCCGATGAACTGCATTGCGCGCATCAATCCAGATGGTCAATCAGCAGAAATTTGGACGGGCACCCAATTTGCCTTCTTGGGGACAGTGGCAGCCTCGGGTATTTTGAAAACCACCCCAGACAAAATCAAAGTCAATCAACAATTGCTCGGCGGCGGCTTCGGGCGACGCATCGCACCAGACAACATTGCACAAGCCGTAGTCTTGGCCAATATCACCAAGCAAACCGTCAAGCTGCTGTTGACGCGCGAGGACGATATGGCTGCTGCGCGTCCCAGGCCCATGACACACCATGTTATGCGCGCGGGCTTAGACGATGCGGGTAACTTGGTGGGATGGCGTCACCGCTTGGTCGCAGAAAACGTGGATGCGATTGCTTCGCCCCCGCGCTTTCAAGCCACAGGTGGACGTGACTACATTGGTTGGAACGGCATCGACCTGCCTCACTACAACATTGAAAATGCCACTGCTGAGGCCGTGCGTGAAATTCGCGGTATACGCGTTCATGCCTTCCGTGGCATTGGCGCAGGGCATAACAAGTTTGCGATTGAATGTTTCTTAGACGAAGTGGCGCACGCGAAAAAAACCGACCCACTGGCGATGCGCTTGCAACTCACGCAACACGATGCACGCGCCAATGCGGTGCTTCGCGAAGCGGCCAGAATGTCAGATTGGAAACGCAAGCGTAACGGCCGTGGGTTAGGCATTGCGTTTTCTGATTACCACGGCACCTTAGCTGCTGGCGTGGTTGAGGTCTCGCTGAACCGACAAACTGGAAAGATCAAAGTTCACCACATTTGGCTGGCGGTCGATCCTGGTTTGGCTATCCAACCTGTGAATATCTTGGCCCAACTCGAAGGGGCTGCGGTGTTTGGTTTATCGGTCGCTCTGATCGAGGAGTTAACCATCAAAGATGGCGCGCCAGTTCAATCTAACTTCAATGACTACCCCGTGCTTCGAATGAGCGATATGCCCGAAATTCATACCAAGCTGATCAAATCCGAAGCCGCGCCCACGGGCATGGGGGAAATTGGTGTGCTACCCGTGGCGCCTGCTATTGCCAACGCCATCTTCCAGCTCACAGGCAAGCGCCTGCGTGCCTTGCCCATGTCACCGCAACGCGTGAAAAATGCTATGACCTGATGGGTTGAGCTGGGCCTTGGCAAGGACATGGCGCGTTAGATGCGTCATGGCCTCCTGGCCAAAGCCTGCTCAGTGAAAGCGCCAAGGTGACCGCGAATGCGCGTCAAACTTTTTCGTGCGGGCCAGAGCTGCTTAAGTGGTGATCGATACGTTAAGTTTCTAATATTTCTATTACAATAGAAATATGGAAGCAAAATACGTCATCAAAGCCTTAGCAGCGCTAGCTCAGCCAAATCGGCTGCAAATTTTCCGCTCACTGGTTGTCAAGGGCAGCGATGGTCTGACGCCTGCACTGATTGCTGAAGAGTTGGGCATGCCAGCAAACACGCTGTCATTCCATTTGAAAGAGTTGATGAACGCCGATCTGATCACACAAGAGCGCAGTGGCCGTCACTTGATTTATCGGGCTCAGTACGACCGCATGAATGCGGTGATGTCTTATCTGTCGCAAAACTGTTGCCAAGGGGAGGTCTGCGAAGTCAGCCCCGACGACATATGTAAAACCTGTTAACTCTAAGGAAACCAATATGACTGAAGCCAAAGCATTGAACGTACTTTTTTTGTGTACCCACAACTCGGCGCGCAGCATTTTGGCCGAGGCATTGCTTAACCATGTCGGCAAAGGTAAGTTCAAAGCCTTTTCAGCTGGCAGCAGTCCTCGTGACAATCAACAACCAAACCCTATGGCTATTGCCGTATTGGACAAAGCAGGCATCCCAACAGACGGTCTAACCAGCAAAAGCTGGGATGTTTTTGCTGCACCAGATGCGCCGCACATGGATTTGGTCATCACTGTTTGTGACAACGCGGCTGGTGAGGTTTGTCCTTATTGGCCAGGCCAGCCCGCCACGGCTCACTGGGGCTACGCAGATCCCTCGGAGACTGTTGGCACGGATGAACAAAAAGTAGAAGCGTTCAAGCAAACGCTGCATCAAATCAAAAGACGTCTTGAACTCTTCACTAGCCTTCCGTTAACAAGCCTCAGCAAAATGGCTTTGGAAAATACTGCACTTGAGTTCGCAAAAAAATGATCCATTGGCGACGGTATTTTGCTGAGCTAGTGGGGACTGCGGCCTTGTTGTGCGCCGTGATTGGCTCGGGCATCATGGCAGAGCAATTGGCTGAGGGCAACTCAGCCGTTGCGCTTTTAGCCAACACCCTGGCCACAGTCTTTGCTCTTTATGTATTGATTGAGACCATTGGACCTCTCAGTGGCGCACACTTCAATCCAGTGGTCTCGATGGTCATGGCGTTTCGCAAAGAACTGGCGCCTCAACACTTGATGGGCTATGTGATCGCGCAACTCGTAGGTGCTGCTTTAGGCGCTTGGACAGCCCATGCGATGTTTGATCTTGACATCTTGCAATGGTCCACAAAAGTCAGAACAGGTCCGGCCCAATGGTTCGCTGAAGCCGTCGCCACTGGTGGCTTGTTGTTTGTGATCTTGCGCGCTTCTGAAGGCAAGGCCTCTTCTCTTGTAGCTTGCTATATCGGCGCGGCATATTGGTTCACGGCCAGTACATCTTTTGCAAATCCAGCTGCTGCTTTTGGGCGTATGTTCACAAATACTTTCGCAGGCATATCGCCAGAGGATGTCCCTGCATTTGTCGTTGCACAGATCATGGGTGGTGCGCTAGGGTTGGCATTGCATCACACCTTGGCCCACCCAGGCCAGCACAAGAGTTAGTCTGACTATGTTGAGTCGGTCATGGCCCTTGGTCGCGAGTTTGGGAGTGACGCAAACCGTGGCCTGGGCCTCGACCTATTACCTGCCTGCCATTCTGGCTGATCCAATTTCTCTCGGTTTAGCTGTCGACACCTCAGACTTTTATCTGGCATTTTCATTGGCCTTAGTCGTCTCAGCTGTGTTCGGGCCCATGTTTGGCAAAGCGATCGATACTTTGAGTGGCCATCGCGTGCTGCCAGCATCCAATGTGTTGTTTGCAGCTGGGCTTGCCCTTCTTGGATGTGCCACGAGTGAGCTGGAGCTTTACTTCTCTTGGTTTGTGATTGGTTTGGGCATGGCCGGCGGTCTCTATGAGTCAGCGTTTTCAACTTTGGTTCGAATTTACGGTCAAGATGCCAGACCCGCCATCACAGGCATCACGCTGATCGCGGGCTTTGCAAGCACGGTAGGCTGGCCCTTGAGTGGATGGATTCTGAGTTATTGGGGTTGGCGAGAGACATGTTGGACATGGGCTCTTTTGCACTTATTGCTAGCTTTGCCACTTAACTTGGCGATTGACTGGTTGTCTTCCTTCAAGCGTTCGCCGATCGCTTATGACCGTGCAGGTCTTGCTTTCAAACCCGATACGCCCATTGATTCACCAACGCAAGAGAAAGTGCCAACTTGGCGACAAGCACTTCTTTTGTCTTTTGTTTTTTCGGCAACTTGGTTTACAAGTACGGCCATGGCCTCACACTGGCCAAGAATGTTGGAAGCTTCTGGCGTTGGCTTGGTGGCAGCGATTGCCATTGGCGCCATTATTGGACCTGCCCAAGTCATTGCTAGGATTTTAGAGTTTGGACTGTTGCGCAAAATGCACCCCTTGTTTTCAGCCCGTCTAGCTGCCATGGCGCATCCAATAGGCGCTCTCATGATGGCTATTTTCGGACCCGTCGTCGCCCCTGTTTTTGCCTTTTTGCATGGCGCTGGCAATGGCGTATTGACAATAGCCAAAGGTACTTTGCCGCTTGCTCTATTTGGCTCTAGTGGGTATGGCTACAGGCAAGGCTGGATCATGTTTCCTGCCCGAATAAGCTCAGCATTTGCACCATGGATTTTTGGAATGGCGTTAACCCATTGGGGGGCAGGCGCGCTAGGACTTACCTTTGCACTTGGGGCTTTATCAGTTTTCGCCCTGTACGCCATTAACGTGAAAAAGTAGCCGAGCACGCGAGTTCATTTTCTTAGCCGCTCAATTTTCCTAAACTCAATTCATTCAAACACCAACCCGACATGCAAATCACGAAGTTATCCGATCAACTGTCCCAACTGGATAAAACTTGTTTCCAAGTCCCGCAGCAGGCCTTGTTAGCGCCGCAACCGGTATCAACTCATTCGCCCAGAATACTGATGTTGTACGGGTCTTTGCGCGAGCGCTCTTACAGCAAACTCTTGACGCTCGAAGCCGCCCGCTTGCTGGAGGCGATGGGGGCAGAGGTGCGGGTGTTTGACCCCTTGGGTCTGCCGCAACCCGACGCGGCGCCTGAGACCCATCCCCAGGTCCAAGCCTTGCGAGACTTGGCCGCATGGTCGGAGGGTATGGTTTGGTGCTCGCCCGAACGCCACGGCGCCATGACGGGCATCCTGAAAAGTCAAATCGACTGGATCCCCTTGTCTGTCGGCGCTGTTCGTCCGACGCAGGGAAAAACCTTGGCCCTGATGCAGGTCTGTGGCGGTTCGCAATCGTTCAATGCCGTCAACCAGATGCGGATCCTGGGGCGCTGGATGCGGATGCTCACGATTCCCAACCAAAGTTCCGTCGCCAAAGCCTTCCTAGAGTTCGAGGAAGATGGCCGCATGAAACCCTCGGCTTACTACGACAGGGTGGTCGATGTGATGGAGGAGTTGGTGAAGTTCACGCTTTTGACACGTGACATCGCGCCTTATTTGGTCGACCGCTACAGCGAGCGCAAGGAATCTGCTGAAGAACTTTTAAAAAGAGTTAATCTGAAAAGTGAAACTCTCTAGCATCACATTTTGATATTGGCCTGTTTGATCAACCTGCCAAACCTCTCAAACTCTTGACGATTTAGTTTTGTAAATTCATCAGGGCTCAGATTGCCTGGTTCTCCTCCCAAGCCTTTGAGTTTGAGTTGGACGTCTGGCAATTTAATGATTCGCGCCAACTCGGTTTGAAGTTTGGCAACGACATCAGGAGGCGTGCCTGTTGTGACGAACATGCCATACCACGTGCTCATCTCAAAACCAGTCACACCCTCCTCAGCCAAGGTCGGCACGTTGGGAAGTTCAGAACTGCGCTGGGCAGTGGTGACAGCTAGAGGTTTGAATTTGCCTGCTTTGATTTGCCCCATTGCTGATGACGTTGTGTCAAACATGATCTGCACATTGCCTGCGATGATGTCTAAGTGGGCCTGTGCGCTTCCTTTGTAGGGGATATGCACGCTCTTGACGCCTGCTGCCAAGTCAAATCCTTCGCCAGCAATATGCTGTGTGCTCCCAACGCCTGAGGAGGCATATTTAAACTCTTCGGGCTTTGCTTTCATCAGGGTGACTAGCTCTTTGATGTTATTGGCAGGGACGGTGGCGCCCACTACCAACACGTTAGGAACGGTGACGACCAAGCCGATGGGGGTTAAATCCTTCATGGGATCGTAGGTCAACTTGATCAAATGTGGCGCAATGGCTTGCCCTGTATTGGTCGCCACCAACAGGGTGTGGCCGTCTGGCGCCGCCTTGGCTGCGAGGTCGGCAGCGATGGTGTTGGAGGCACCAGGCTTGTTCTCCACAATGAAAGTGCCTTTCAGTGAATCACTCATTTTTTCGGCCAGCATGCGTGCAATGATGTCGGTGCCACCGCCTGCGCCTGCGCCCACCATGATTTTGACGGGCTTGTTAGGGTAAGTGTTTTGCGCTTGAGCGTTGAGTGCGCATAAGAAAATGGACACCAAAACGGCAATGTGTTTATTCATCTCGTCTCCTAGTTAGTGCAATAAGGTTTAGTTCATTAACTTTTTTCATGATGGTGTTGCCCCATTCTGCAAGCCAATTCGAATGCATTGAGCATGGCTTGGGGATTGGCGACGTTTTTTCCAACGATGTCGTAGGCAGTGCCGTGTGCAGGTGTGGTGATGGGAATGGGCAGTCCGCCATGAACCGTGACGCCTTTTTCAAAGCCCATTAATTTCATGGCAATTTGACCTTGGTCGTGGTACATCGTGACGACGCCGTCATAACCATCGTCTTGTCGGATGGCGCGAACGAATGCGGTATCTGCAGGAAAGGGGCCATCGACATGGATGTCACCTTGCCGAGCCATTTCAACCCCAGGGGCAATGATTGTGATTTCTTCATCGCCGTAGTTCCCGTTGTCGCCATTGTGGGGATTAAGCCCACAAACAGCGATGCGAGCCTGCTGTTTTCCAGCTGCCTTGAGAGCATTTGAAATCATCCCAATTGATTCAAAAACTTTCTGACTGGAAAGAAGATTGCTGACTTCCTTTAAGGGCACATGCGAAGTCACACGTGAGGTCCAAAGATTCTCCAGCACATTAAGTTCGCCGCACACGCCTTTGAATTTTAAAAATTCTGCAAACCAGCGGAGCTCATCCTCTTGGTGCATGCCGCCTAGGCGCAAGGCGCTTTTGTTGAGCGGCGCAAAGCAAAACGCATCTGCGTGACCATCACGCACCAAACCAACGCCTTGCGCCAAAGCTTCAATCATGTAAGCCCCGTTATGCGCGTTAGCAGTGGCGGCTTTGAAAGAGGGCGCCATGTGGCCTGACCAGTCGTGCCAGGTCGTAATTGAATTGGGACGTACAGCGTCTTTTTGGCCTATCAAAATGATTTTTTTGGCTTGATGACTTGCAGGGTCTTGCAGCAGTTTTTCTACCAATTCGGGGCCTATGCCAGCAGGATCGCCAGTAAACAGTGCACTGGTGGGAGAGGTCATGGGATTTATTCAATCAGAATTTGATTTGTGATCTGTAATTACGGATTGCAGTGTAATGAACCTTATAAAATCATCAACATCCGTAATTACCCTCGCATTTCAATGGCCGCTAAAGATCCAATTGCCAGAACATCGCTCCATTCAGAGGTGACAGCTCGTTTGCGCAACTTGATTGTTGAATCCGAAATTAAGCCAGGAGATCGGGTGCCAGAACTAGAGCTCAGTAAAGCGTTAGGTGTTTCTAGAACACCTATTCGTGAGGCGTTAAAGGTCTTGGCGTCTGAGGGGTTGGTTGATTTATTGCCTCTGCGTGGCGCTGTTGTGAAAAGCTTCAGTTCTAAAGATGCGGCGGACATGTTGGAGGTCATGGGCCTACTAGAAAGTTTTGCCGCGCAAAAAGCTTGCAAGGCAGAACAGCAACGAATTGACCGCGTGCTGGCCATGCACGACAAAATGAAGGTCTTATTCGCAAAAGGTAAACGTCCGGAATATTTCGATCTAAATCAAAAAATTCATGATGCCTTGGTAGATATGGCCGATAACGAATCACTCACGATGCTGCACAGCAACCTCAGCAAACGTATGCGTAGTCTCAGATACAGTGGCAACAGCACACTGGATAATTGGCGTGGGGCGCTAGAGGACCATGAACAAATTGCGCAAGCCTTAGCGAGCCGTGATGTGAAAAAAATTCAAAAAGCTGTCATTGACCATTTCGCCAATACGATTCGAAGAGTTGTGAATCACACGGCCTAAGTGACAAGAGTTTTCTTTAGTAAATGAGCAATTTGATGAGTCATCTTCGTATTCCGGACAGCATCTTAGGCAGGCATGACGGTTCTCGTTGGGTCTGGCACCTTAAAAGAAATATCTCAATCGCACCGTCTGATTTGGCGTTTATTTTTTTGGCGCTAGGTGCATTGTCTCTGCTCATTGGCGTTGGTTTTTATTGGATGGGCGCATCGCTTGTTCTTCCCTTTTGTATTGTGGAAATCTCCGCACTGCTCATCGCTTATTTTTACAATGCAGTTCACGCCAACGATTATGAAAAATTAGTTCTTGATGGAAACGTCATCACCATTGAGTGGAAGTTTGGATTTAAAATTGATCAGGTGCAGTTGGTTCGATCAATGACCCGCGTCGACACATCGAGCCAACAAGATGCAATGCTGCAGCTTCGACAGGGCACCAAAAATACTTATTTTGGAAAGTTTGTGCATGCTAATTTGAGGCCTTTATTGGCTCAAAAGATTTCAGAGCGACTGCATCTCAGCGCATGACCCGACCAACCACAAATTCATCCCTAAATATTTAGGACTGTGCTAAGAGCGCATCTACGTCTTGCATTCTTTTAAAGGGATCAAGTTCGCGTAAAAGCTGAATTTTCTTTTCCACCTCGATGCCCATGGCCTCTGCGTAGCGATTGGCAACCCAGCCACATTGGTCGAGAAGATAGGGTGGCGTGATGGGAAGTCTGTGGCTTTGCCCTTGTTGCTGGGCTCGGGCAATCACCTGACCAAGTCGATCCGCGTGCTGCTGCAAAGGAGCAGGCAAGTCAATGGCTGGATCGCTGGGCAGGTAGGTGACTTCTCCTTGCCAGACCCCGAATGGTCCGGGCTGTGTGTCATGCAACTCAAAACGCAAACCGCCTTGGCAAGTGACCAGAAATAAGTTAGCTTGTACTTGTTGAAAGTTTCGGATGTGGGCGAGGCAACCGAAGGCATGCAGCAGAGGGATTTCGCCGGGCACCTGAATCTCGCTGCCGCTTTTTAACCAAGCCACACCAAATGGCAATTGCTGTTGGTGGCATCGTTTGATCAAATCAAGATAACGAACCTCGAAGATTTGCAGCGACAACATGCCATCTGGAAACAAGCCATGTGACAAAGGGAAAAGCGCAATTTTGTCTTTCATGGGCGTATTCAATCTTTGGTTTAAAGCCTAGAGCATCAAGGCACTGTCGCCGACGAGCTCAAGGTAGGCGTCTTCTAAGGTCACAGCTTGAACACTGACTGCGCTCACTTTGGTGCCGTCTAGCGCGTCAATGATCTCTCGCAAGCTCAAGTGATCGGGCAGCAAAAGACGTATTTGATCTCCATGTTGTCGAACGGGCCAACCCAGTTCAAGTGCTCGTTGCCGCATGGCCTGGTGGTCTTGCGTTTGCACCTTAGCCACCGCTTGTCCAGGGACGCGGGCTAACAATTCAGGAACGCTGCCTTGTGCCGCGACTTTGCCGTCGCGCATCAGCGCGACGCGGCTGCAAAGCCGCTGGGCCTCGGCGAGATGATGGCTGGTTAACAAAATGGTTGTCCCGCTGTCACGCAAACCCTCGATGAGACGCCAAAGGTCCATTCGTGCCTCTAAATCGACAGCCGCGGTGGGTTCGTCCAGCACCAGTAACTTGGGTCGGTGAATCAAGGACACGGCCAGGTGAAGTCGTTGTTGCCAGCCCCCCGAAAGTTGACCCACTCGGGTCGATGCGAAGTGAACTAGCTCAAAACTATGCATCAGCTCAGCCACCCGTTGATGGCGTTCCTTTTCTGATAGGCCATATAAGCGTGCAAAAAAGTGAAGGTTCTCAGCGGGCAGCAAATCGGGGTACAAGGCGCAGTGTTGGGTGCACAGGCCGACCAGTCCACGTGCGCGGTAACTCAACGCATTCAGGGGTTGACCCATCAGGAGCACCTGCCCGGCATCGCAGGACAGAAGCTGGCCCACGATGCTCAGCACGGTCGATTTGCCACAACCATTTGGGCCTAACAGACCCACCACCTCGCCTTGCTCGACCCGCAGGCTAAAGTTGTCCAGCACATGATGGCGGCCAAACCATTTGTGAACGCCTTCGAGATGCAGCGTTGTGGTCATGTGGATTGATCCACGTCCAACAGGTGCCGATATGACTGAATACCCAAAGCCAGAGATAGGCCGCAAAACAGCACTAAAAAGGTCAATTCGAAACTGAGCTCATCAACGCCCATGCCATAGGCTGCTACACCTTTAAAGGCCTGGTTCATGTGCAACATGGGGTTGAGTTGTGCCGCCGCTTGCATACCTTGGGGCATGATTTCGAGGGGGAAAAACGTACCTCCCAAGACCAACAGGGGCACGCCAATTGCCGATAGGGCAACCACCACTTCTTCGCTGCGCCGCGCAAACCGCGCGCCCAGAAAAAATCCCATCCCCACATAGGAGAAAACTGAGAGCAGCAAAATCAATCCGCCTAGAAAAAGGCTGCCGTGGTATTGGACGCCAATGAACAGAGCAATGCTGTAGAGCATGACAACTTGCATCAAGGCCAGCAATAACTGCGCAATCACAACGCCTAGAAAGTATGCCGCTGGGTGAAGTGGTGTGGTGAGCAGACGGGGCAGGGTGCCACGTTCACGTTCGGCCGCAATCACGGCGACGGTGCCCCCTAGACAACTGAAAAAAAGCGCTGCACCGACCAAAATGCCCGCGGCAGCGGCATCAAGTCCAGCGCGCATGCTGTCGTTGTGCGCATAGACCAAACCGAACAACAACATCATCGTGGCGGGAAATACGGCCCAAAAAATCAGCCCTCGCTTCTGCCGCCATTGCTCAAGCAGCAGTCGCTGCGCCACTGCAAATGTTTGTAGCCACAGAATCTGGACTGTTTGCATCACACCGATCGTTGAAAAGTGGTCACATCTGGAAGCACTGTCTCCAAAGCTTTGGCGGACAACAGTACTCCCGGTATGCCAGCACCAGGGTGGGTGTTGGCCCCGACCATGAACAGGTTTTGAATATCTTCGCTGAGGTTATGAGGGCGAAACCAGGCGCTTTGCAACAAAAGTGGCTCCAGTCCAAAGGCAGTGCCTCGGAAAGACAGCAAATTGTCTTGAAAGTCCTGCGGGGTGGTCACGAACGAGGCCGTCAGGTGTTCGCTTAAATTGGGTAAAACGGTTTCTTCCAGCGCTTTGGCAATGGCAGCGCGGTAAGGCTCCGCATGGGCGGCCCAGTCGGTGCCACTTTGCAGATTAGGAACGGGTGCCAACACATAAAAAGTATCACACCCCATTGGCGCCATGGACGCATCTGTCGCGGTCGGGCGATGCAGGTAAAGGCTGAAATCGTCAGCTAAATGGTGATTTTTGAAGATGTCATTCAGCAGTCCTTCATAGCGCGGGCCAAGCAGCATCATGTGATGTGGAATGTCCTCAAAACGTTTATTGGTGCCAAAGTACCAAACAAAAAGACTCATGGAATATTTGCTCTTCTCGACCTTGGCGTCAGTCCAGACCTTTCGATAGTGAGGGTCGATCAAATTCTTGTAGGTCCACGCCGTGTCTGCATTGCAGACCACGATGTCAGCAGCAATCGATTCGCCCGTGGAAAGCGTGACGCCGCAAGCGCGACCTTGTTTGACATCAATACGCTGAACTTCAGCGCCCATGCGAAAACTGCCGCCCATGCCTTCGATCAAGTTCACCAATCCCTTGACTAAAGCGCCCGTGCCTCCCATTGCCCAGTGCACGCCAAATCGTCTCTCCAACGCACTGATGAGAGAGAACACGCAGGTCACAGAAAATGGGTTACCACCAATTAAAAGCGATTGCAGGCTCAAGGCTTGTCGCAATTTGGGGTGTTGAAGGTGGGTGGCAACCATCGCATGTAAACTTCGCCAGCCCTTCATGCGGACAATGGCGGGCACTGCCTTGAACAGATCGCCAAGGTTGTCAAATGATTGGCAGCTTAGGGTGTCAAAGCACAGTGCCAAGCAAAGGTCCGCCTCCGCCAAGAAAGCGGCGTAGCCTGGTCCTGCCGTGGGATCAATGCGCAGGACCTCAGCGCGCATTCGCTCGGGGTCGCCGCTGTAGTCGAAGTGGTCGCCATCATCGAAACGGATTCGATAAAAGGGGTCGACTAAACGCAGTTCGACGTCATCTGCCAATTGGCGGCCGGCCAGACGCCAAAGCTCTTCAAGCAACAAAGGCACGGTCACGATCGTAGGGCCAGCATCAAAGGTGTGGCCGTTGACAGTGATCACGCGTGCCCGTCCGCCTGGCTCATTCAGTTTCTCGAGCACCTGAACACGCCAACCTTTCGCGCACATCCGCAAGGCTGCCGCTAATCCTCCAAAGCCACTGCCGATGACCAACGCCAAAGGGGCCTGAGGATTTACCTCTTGCATGGGCGGCTCAGTGGCGATCGCGTTCATCAACATAAACTTAGGGTTTCAGCGTGTCGTTTTATTTCAGGGCTACAAGACTGATTATTAACCCTCACCATTTTGATGCAAGGCAGAGAAACTGTATTTCCATCAGACCAATGACCTTGCCTAGAAGGCCTGATTTCAAAGGGCGGTCAACTTGTTTAGCTTCTTCTCGAATAGCATTCTCTTACACCAAGCGTTCAAGGACTGATGCTCATTTTGAATACGTTAAAGAATTGCCATGCCTATTAAACCTTCCCAACGGCTTGCAAGCCTGTCTGATGGCGACATCTCTGCCGTGATTCAAATGGCTTGGGAGGACAGGACATCTTTTGAAACCATCAAGGAGCGTGTTGGCCTGTCGGAGTCAGAGGTCATTCGACTCATGCGTCAAGAGCTGACCCCTAGCTCATACCGCTTATGGCGCACGCGTATGAAAGGGCGAGTCACCAAGCATCGTGCTTTACGAAACCCCGACATGAAATTTGCAGACCATCTGGTGGCAAACCATCGTCGCGCAAATTGCTGATTGAAGTTTTTCAGGAGGACCCTATGACAGAAGACCCAAGATGCTGCGGAACAGGAACCTGCATCATCAACGATGACGGACAGTGCTGGTGCGGCCAAAAATGGGATGGGGAGAAGATGTGTTTCCCTCAGTCTGAAGATACCAGTCGCATTCAAGTGCAAGCGGACAACCCATCCCAAACTGCTTTGGATTGACGATCTGAATAAGAGTTTTATGTCATTGCACGATGCTCTGGCCAATTTTGCCCAACAGACGATCGGAGAGCGTGTTCGAGCTCTGACTGGCTCTCAATCTAATTTGGATGACTTCATGTCACCCAAGGGAGATCAGGGGCTGTTCGGCCCCGACTCTCTCACGTGGCGGGTGCATGCAAACTTCACGGCCATGATGGTCGGTGGGCTGTCATCCTTGGTGGTTCAGTCTTTACATCCACGGGCTTTGTCAGCGGTTTGGGATCATTCTGATTTTCGAAACAGACTCAAAGAACGGTTGGGTCGAACCGCCTTCTTTGTCGCTGCAACAACCTACGGCAGCGAAGCGATGGCCATGGGGGCCATTCATCGCGTGAATGCGATTCATGCCAAGATTCGCGGCATGGACCTCGATGGAAAACCTTACATTGCCAATGAACCAGCCCTGCTACGTTGGGTTCACATCGCGGAGGTGAGTTCATTTCTTAGCGCTTACCAACACTTATCCAACACACCATTGTCCCTGTCTGAGTGCGATCAATACATTTGTGAAATGACCCAAATTGGTCATTTGCTAGGCGCTGTAGATTTGCCGCTCACGTGGCAATCAACCCAGAATGCCTTGGTTGACTACAAGAGCCAACTGCGGTTTGACCAGCGCGCCAGAGAAATACTCAGTGTGGTTGAAAACTACCCAACCGATATCTTGGATAAACCTTTCATTTGCCTAACCCTCAAGGCCGCCTTTGATGTGATGCCGGCATGGCTTCTTGAGCGAATTGAGAAACAACCTACTTGCGCTGTGCATCAACAAGCCACCAAATTAGCATTGAATCTGGCGGCGCAACCGATCCAGTGGACGCTTGATCAGCAGGGTGTATGTGCGGTGTCACGCGCAAGGGTTCAGCGGGGTTTTGCTGCAAACTGAGGACACTTCCTACTGGCCAAACGATTTCGATTGCGGTGTGAAACATGCCAATAAACTGGCTGGCATATCGGGTGCCTGCTTTGACAAGTAGTTGCGTATCCATGGCGCAGCGACCCAAGGATGGGTAAGGCCACTCCAAATCGCATTGGGAACGACGGACCATTCACCCTGTGTCTCTTTAAGTGTGACAACCGCTGGCAAAAGCGTATCGAATTCAACTTCAATCAACATCCAACTTCCTGCAGACCACGCACTGGCAATTCGTGCTGATTGCGAGTTGGGAGGGCTATAGGCTTGGACGAGGCTTTTGGCTTGCGTGAATGCGCTGGCTTCATCGCTCAGTTTGGTGACGTGTTTGCAATTTCTGGTCTGGGTGTTCCATTGATTTTTGATGACTCCCCATAAATCCACCTCACGAGAGTTTCTGAAATGAACCATGCCAACATCTTACGAAGTCAGCTTTTTAAAGCTTACATTTTTTTGCAAGTTGATTAGCTTGGAACCTGACGCATTGACACACACGTTTCACCACTTTGTCGCACAATGGCCTGCGAGCAAAATGCTCGTATTGAATTGAAAGCTCATCCATGTTGTCTTCTGTATTGAAAACCTTTGTTGTGGCTGTCTTTGTTTGGGGGGCTGCTTTTGCGTTGGCATTGCCCACACCCAAAGACATTGAGGCCGCTGTCGCTGCTGGCCAATATGCTCAGGCCGAGACCATGCTGCGCGAGGTGTTGCAAGACAAGCCGCAAAGTGCCAAGGCGCATTACGAATTGGGCCAAGTCCTGGCTCATCTGCAGCGCTACAAAGAAGCCCAAATTGCGTTGCAAAAAGCCAAAGACATTGACGCGACTCTGAAGTTTGCTGCTAGCCCTGAAAAGTTCAACACGGTGTTTGCCAAAGTCAGTGACTTGGCGGCTGCCCCTTCATCCGCTGTGGTGATGGCGCCCGCCATGGCGCCTGTGACGCAAGCCGTTCCAAAGAGTCAGCCTGCACAAGAGGCTGTTACTGGCTTTTTTGCCTCGTCCATGAGTTATGTGTGGTTGGGTATTGCTGGCTTGGTGGTGTTAGGTCTGTGGCTGCGTCGTTCAGCAGCCCAAGCGACCAACCAGAATGACAAAGCTGTGTATGCACCATCAGCTGCGTCTATGGGAATGCCCATGCCTGCGGGGTCCCCGGTGGGCACGGCAAACACTCCCCGTGGCTTTGGCGCGAATTTCAGCCCCAGCGCCCAACCTGGTGGTTATGCGCCACAAGGTTATGGTTCGCAGGGTTATGCGCAGCCTAACAGGGG
>JAVLFR010000318.1:0-6382 GCA_046052785.1 Limnohabitans sp.
GTTAAAATCGAAGGAGTCCTTCTTTTCAAAGCCCCCATGAGCAACGCCTCCCCCATTGACCAACCCGGTCTGCAATCTCTTTCCAAGTCTTTCGAACCTGCTGCCCTCGAAGCCCATTGGGGTCCCGAATGGGAAAAGCGCGGGTATGGCGTGGCCGGTTTTCGCGGCACAGGCGAACCCGTTGCCGATGCACCGGCTTTTTCCATCCAGCTGCCGCCACCCAATGTGACGGGTACCTTGCACATGGGCCACGCGTTCAACCAGACCATCATGGACTCGTTGACCCGTTACCACCGCATGATGGGTTTCAACACCGCCTGGATTCCGGGCACCGACCACGCCGGCATTGCGACCCAGATCGTGGTCGAGCGCCAGCTGCAGGCCCAAGGCATCAGCCGCCACGACATGGGGCCGACCCCGGCCGAGGCGCGCAAAAACTTTGTCAGCAAGGTCTGGGAGTGGAAAGAAGAATCGGGCAGCACCATCACCCGCCAGATGCGCCGCATGGGCGACAGCGTGGACTGGAGCCGCGAATACTTCACGATGGACCCCAAGCTGTCCAAAACCGTGACCGAGACCTTTGTGCAGTTGTATGAGCAAGGCCTGATCTACCGCGGCAAGCGCTTGGTGAACTGGGACCCGGTGCTGATGAGCGCGGTGTCTGACCTCGAAGTCGAGAGCGAGGAAGAAGACGGCTCGATGTGGCACATCCAATACGACCTGGTGGACACGGATGGCAGCCTTGCGGCTGCGGGCATCGGTTCGTTAACGGTGGCCACCACCCGCCCTGAAACCCTGCTGGGCGACGTGGCCGTGATGGTCCACCCCGAAGACGAGCGCTACCAACACCTGATCGGCCAGCAGGTGAACCTGCCTTTGTGCGGCCGCACCATCCCAGTGATTGCCGACGAGTATGTGGACAAGGACTTCGGCACCGGCGTGGTGAAAGTCACGCCAGCGCACGACACCAACGACTACCAAGTCGGCCAGCGCCACCAGCTGGAGATGATTTGCGTGCTGAACCTGGACGCCACCATCAACAGCAACGCTCCTGAAAAATACCGGGGCCTGGACCGCTTTGTGGCGCGCAAGGCCGTGGTGGCCGACCTCGAAGCCGCTGGCGCTTTGGTAGAAGTCAAAAAACACAAGCTCATGGTGCCGCGCTGCGCCCGCACCGGCCAAGTGATCGAGCCCATGCTGACCGACCAGTGGTTCGTGGCGATGAACAAGGTCAGCGAGCAAGATCCCACCGGCAAGAGCATCGCGCAAAAAGCCATCGACGCCGTGCAATCCGGCCAAGTGAGCTTTGTGCCCGAGAACTGGGTCAACACCTACAACCAGTGGATGAACAACATCACCGACTGGTGCATCTCGCGCCAGCTCTGGTGGGGCCACCAGATCCCGGCTTGGTACGACGAAGACGGGAATGTGTATGTGGCGCGCGATGAGGCAGAGGCTCAGGCCAAGGCCCCTGGCAAAACGCTCAAGCGCGACGAGGACGTGTTGGACACTTGGTATTCGAGCGCCTTGGTGCCGTTCTCCACCTTGGGCTGGCAGGCTACTGCCGCGAGCGCGGGGGCCGCAGACAGTCTTGCTCCTCTTCGCGATGCTCAGAATGTCGCTGCGCCTGCCTCCGCCCCCCACGCCCACGGCAGCAGCCATGGCGCATCGGCAGATTACGACTTGTATTTACCCTCGTCGGTCTTGGTCACCGGCTACGACATCATCTTCTTCTGGGTCGCCCGGATGATCATGATGACCAAGCACTTCACCGGGCGGGTTCCCTTCAAGCACGTGTACATCCACGGCTTGGTGCGCGACGCGCAGGGCAAGAAGATGAGCAAGTCCGAGGGCAATGTGCTCGATCCGGTCGACCTGATCGACGGCATCTCGCTCGAACCTTTGCTCGACAAGCGCACCCAAGGTTTGCGCAAGCCCGAGACCGCGCCCAAGGTTCGCAAGCAGACCGAAAAAGAATTCCCCGAGGGCATCCCGGCCTATGGCGCGGACGCCCTGCGCTTCACCTTTGCGGCGCTCGCCAGCTTGGGCCGCAGCATCAACTTTGACAGCAAGCGCTGCGAGGGCTACCGCAACTTTTGCAACAAGGTGTGGAACGCTTCACGCTTTGTGCTGATGAACTGCGAGGGCCAAGACTGCGGTTTGAAAGAGCACACCAAAGCCGAATGTGTGGTGGGTGGCCCCGCACATGGCTATCTGAAGTTCAGCCAAGCCGACCGTTGGATCGTGTCCAAACTCCAACGCGTGGAGGCCGAAGTGGCCCAAGGCTTTGTCGAATACCGCCTCGACAATGTGGCCAACACGATTTACGACTTTGTGTGGAACGAGTTCTGCGATTGGTATTTGGAAATCGCCAAGGTGCAAATCAACCTCGGTGACGACGCCCAAAAACGCGCCACGCGCCGCACGCTGATTCGCACACTGGAAACCATTTTGCGATTGGCCCACCCCATCACGCCTTTCATCACTGAAGAACTGTGGCAAACCGTGGCTTTGGTGGCTGGTCGCATCCACGCGGATGACAAATCGGCATCGATCAGCATTGCCGCCTACCCTGTGAGCCAACCTGAGCGCATCGACCAACAAGCGGAAGCCTATGTGGCACGTGTGAAATCCTTGGTCGACGCCTGCCGCAACTTACGCGGTGAAATGGGTGTGTCACCCGCCACGCGCATGCCTTTGTATGCCCTAGCGAGTCACGCCGAAGAGCACGCGTTCATGCAAGGCGTGGCACCTGTGTTGCAAGCCTTGGCCAAACTCAGCGAAGTCAAGGTGTTTGACAGCGAGGCGGCTTGGTCTGCCGCGGCACAAGCCGCACCCGTCGCCGTGATTGGTGAGTTGCGCGTGTGCTTGTTCATCGAGGTCGATGTGGCAGCTGAGCGGGTTCGTTTGGGCAAAGAGGTCGACCGCTTGCAACATGAAATTGAAAAAGCAGGCGCCAAGCTCAGCAACCAAGCCTTTGTGGCCAAAGCACCTCCTGCCGTGATTGAAGAAGCCCATAAACGCGTGGCCGAATTCACCGCCACCTTGACCAAAGTGCAAGCCCAACTTGTCAAATTAAAGTCATAAAGTTTCCCTAGAATTGTCACAAACATAATTTTTCAAACGCATGACAAAACCCCTGACCAAAGCCGTGTTTCCTGTTGCAGGCATGGGCACGCGCTTCTTGCCCGCCACCAAAGCCAGCCCTAAAGAAATGCTGACAGTGGTGGACAAGCCGCTGATTCAATACGCGGTGGAAGAAGCCTATGAGGCGGGCATTCGCGAGATGATTTTTGTCACTGGTCGCAGCAAACGCGCCATCGAAGATCACTTCGACATGGCCTATGAGCTCGAGATGGAGCTTGAGGCAGCAGGCAAACAGGCCTTGCTCGATATTGTTCGCAGCGTTCAACCCGATGACATGCAATGCGTTTATGTGCGCCAAGCGCGAGCCTTGGGTTTAGGTCATGCGGTGTTGTGCGCCGAACACTTGGTGGGCGATGAGCCGTTTGCCGTTTTGCTGGCCGACGACTTGATGCGCGGCAAGCCAGGCGGCCCTGGCGTGTTGAAGCAAATGGCCGAGGTGTTTGCCCGCACACAGTCATCTGTGCTGGCTGTGCAAGACGTCCCGCTTGAGCATGTGCACCGTTATGGCGTGGTGGCGGGAACTGGCCTGGGCCATGGCTTGGTGGACATTCAACAAATGGTGGAGAAGCCCAAGGCCGACGTCGCGCCCTCACGCACCACGGTGGCGGGTCGCTATATTTTGACGCCAGCGGTGTTCGAGCGCATTCGCGCGGGCGGGCGCGGCGTACAAGGTGAGATTCAACTCACTGACGGCATTGCGGGTTTGCTGGCCACAGAAAAAGTTTTGGCCTATGCGTACGAAGGCAAGCGCTATGACTGCGGCAGCAAAGTGGGATTTTTGCAAGCCAGCGTCGAGTTGGCCTTAGCCCACCCAGAAGTCGGCGCAGAATTTCGCGACTACCTGTTGCATCTCAACGTCGCTTGAGCACGTGCACAAAGTCGCTGCCCTGCGTGGTTTGCGACAACAGCTCGTTACCCGTTTGTTTGGCAAAAGCGGCAAAGTCGCGCACCGAACCTGTGTCGGTCGAGACCACCTTCAAGACCTGGCCGCTTTGCATGGCCGTCAGCGCTTTTTTGGCCTTCAGAATCGGCAACGGGCAATTGAGGCCACGGGTATCAATTTCTTGGTCGATGTGCATCATGCGTCCTGAGGTTTTTCTTGACTTTGCGCCTCACGCTCTTCCCATGTCATGAATTTCGGCTCGATGCCGATGGAGCGTAGCCAGTCGCCCAGCGCGTAACCCGTGCCGGCGGGCCAGCAGATCAGGTCCTGCAGGTCAAACATCTTGTGCTCGGCCAACTCGGGCGACAAACGCACCTCGCCATGCGCCACCGCGTGGTAGGCGATGATGACTTGGTTCATGCGCTGGAAGTCGTACACGCCCACCAGCTTCAACTCGGTCACGCTGAGGTTGGTTTCTTCGGCGATCTCGCGCCGGATGCCATCTTCGGGCGTTTCACCGGCTTCCATGAAACCGGTGATCAGTGCAAAACGGCGCCCCGTCCAGGCCGCGTTGCGGGCCAGCAAAATTTGATCGCCCACCTGCACGATGCCCGCCAGCACAGGGGTGGGGTTGTTCCAGTGGGTGAAGTCGCAGGCGGTGCAGCGCAAGCGCATGACCTCGCCGCCGTCTTCGGTCTGGCTCAACCAAGACAGCGGGGTGGCGCATTGCGGACAAAAACGGAATTCAGCCATGGGGCATCCTGGGTTCAGGCGGGGAAGACGCCGGTAGACAAATAACGATCGCCGCGGTCGCAGACGATGAATGCAATCGTCGCGTTTTCCACCTGCTGCGCGATTTGCTGAGCCACCCAGCACGCCCCCGCGGCAGAGATGCCCGCAAAAATGCCTTCCTCCCGCGCCATGCGGCGACACATGTCTTCGGCATCGTCTTGGCTCACGTAGACCAACTCATCCACGTGGCTGGCATCGTAAATTTTGGGCAAGTACTCTTGGGGCCATTTGCGAATGCCTGGAATGCGTGAGCCTTCAGAAGGCTGCGCACCAATGATGCGGATGCTGGGGTTCTTTTCTTTCAAAAAGCGCGACACCCCCGTGATGGTCCCCGTGGTGCCCATGGCGCTGACGAAATGGGTGATGCGACCTTGGGTTTGCGCCCACAGTTCGGGCCCCGTGGTTTCGTAGTGGATGCGGGGGTTGTCTTCGTTGGCAAACTGATCGAGCATGCGCCCCTTGCCTTCGGCTTGCATGCGCTCGGCCAAATCACGGGCGTACTCCATGCCGCCGCTCTTCGGGGTCAAAATCAGTTCGGCGCCAAAAGCCTTCATGGTTTGGGCGCGCTCAATTGACAAGTCCTCGGGCATGATCAACACCATGCGAAAGCCCTTGATGGCCGCCGCCATGGCCAAAGCAATCCCCGTGTTACCAGAGGTGGCTTCTATCAGGGTGTCGCCAGGTTGGATCTCACCACGCTCTTGGGCGCGCTGAATCATTGACAAGGCGGGGCGGTCTTTGACAGAGCCCGCGGGGTTGTTGCCTTCTAATTTTCCCAACACCACGTTGCTGCGCTTGGCGTTGTCAAGAGCACCGATGCGCTGCAGAGCTACTAAGGGCGTCTTACCGATGGCGTCTTCAATTGTGGGGTAAAGCATGTGTAAACTCATAGATCGCTACTGTGCCACAAGTCGCGCCGACTCCCCCTCCAAGACTTCACCCGCTAGGCGGGTATGCAAAAACCTAGGGCGTGCGTTTATTTAACGTGTAGATGGGCTACTTCTGTGGATTTGTAGGCCCTTGAATGGCGCCCGGGCTGAATCAGGAAAATTATTGTTCTCCACATACGAGCTGGCATAGTCACCCATGTATTGATCGCCCATTTGGTGCGAGCCCGTTTGGCTGGGCATGTAGAGGGCGTCTGACAGTCGACGACGCCCAATTAACACGAGCATCCAAAGATGTTTAAAAGCGGCCATCACAACCCCCTTGGTGACAATTAACAATGAAAACAGTTTATATTGTTTTATAAAGCAATACAACTGGCGTTTCTACTGAAGTTAAATCACCCACTTGTTCGGCATTGAGTAAATGCGGGTCTAGCTGCCCCCTTCTTTCCCTTTCTACTCAGCCTTGGAATTCCAACCTTGTCACTAAGCCACCCTTGTTGGATTGCTAGGTCAATAATGCGGTTGTAGGCTGAGCTGTGATTTGCTAGTGTGCTGGATATGGGAATCCTCTTCATCTTGAGATTTCGCCATGCCTCGTATTCAGCAACTTTCTGTGGCGTTATGTTGGTCAAATTCATCTTGCCAAAGAACGGAATCAAGTAGTTATTCA
>JAVLFR010000319.1:0-6838 GCA_046052785.1 Limnohabitans sp.
CACACGCCAAGCCTGACCATGAACGCACCCCTGCCCCGCCATATCACCGACACCCCCGCCAAGACCTACGAGCGTGTGGCCACCGTCAGCAATGAAATTGCTGGCAAATTGGCCGCGCGCTTGCGGGCGCAGACCCAAGGCGAGGTGCTGTTCTCTGCTGCTGACCGTGGCCGCTATGCCACCGATGCGTCGATTTACCAAGTCACACCGGTAGGGGTATTTGTGCCTCGGCATGCGCACGAGGTGCCCATCGCGCTGGACATTTGCCGTGATTTGGGTGTGCCCATCGTGCCGCGCGGCGGCGGCACCAGCCAATGCGGGCAAACCACAGGCGCAGGCTTGGTGATTGACCACAGCAAACACATCCGCCAAGTGATTCACCTCGACTTGGCACAACGCACCGTTGAAGTCGAACCTGGCATGGTGCTGGACCACTTGAATGCCCAACTCAAAGCGCATGGCCTGTGGTTTCCAGTTGACGTGTCCACCAGCGCACAAGCCACTCTGGGCGGCATGGCGGGTAACAACTCATGTGGCAGCCGCTCCATCGCCTACGGCAATATGGTGCACAACGTGGTGGGGGCCAAGGCCTGGCTGAGCAACGGCGAGTTGCTGGAATTTGGGGCTTACAGCGCGAGCAGCGGACGTGCGCTGCAAATAGGTGATTTCGTCAAGCACTTGGCGCAAGGCTTGGCACCCGAGCTGGAAACGCACTGGCCCAAAGTGATGCGCCGTGTGGCGGGCTACAACCTCGACATTTTCAACAACCAAAACGAGCGCCCTTACACCCAAGACGGCTCGGTCAATCTGTCACACCTGCTGATTGGCAGCGAAGGCACGCTGGGCTTGAGCCAGTCGCTGACCCTCAAACTGAGCGACTTACCGCGCGCCAAAGTGTTAGGGGTGGTGAACTTTGACAGTTTTTACAAAGCCATGGACACCGCACAGCACATCGTCAAGCTAGGCGATGGCACGCTAACAGCCGTCGAGTTGGTGGACCGCACCATGATTGACTTGTCGCTGCAAAACCCCGCCTTCGCGCCCACCATTCGCACCGCCTTGATTGGCGAACCCGAGGCTGTGCTGTTGGTGGAGTTTGCAGGCGCCAACAAAGAGCTGCTCACACTCAAACTGCGCCAGTTGGTGGAACTGATGGGCGACCTTGGTCTGCCAGGCAGCGTGGTCGAGATGATCGACGACACACCGCAAAAAAACCTGTGGGAGGTGCGCAAAGCGGGTCTCAACATCATGATGAGCCTCAAAGGCGACGGCAAGCCCGTCAGCTTCATTGAGGACTGTGCCGTGCCGCTACCTAACTTGGCCGAATACACCGACGAGCTGACCCAGGTGTTCAAACGCCACGGCACCAAAGGCACGTGGTATGCCCATGCGTCTGTCGGCACACTGCATGTGCGGCCGATCTTGGACATGCGACGCAACGGCGCAACCAAAATGCGCGAGATCGCCGAGGAAGCCAGCGCCTTGGTGCGCAAATACAAAGGCGCCTACAGCGGCGAGCATGGCGACGGCCTGTGCCGGGGTGAATGGATTAGCTGGCAGTTTGGCCCCAAAATCAATGAAGCATTCACGCACATCAAACAGCACTTGGACCCTTTGAATTTGCTGTGCCCACAGCGTATCGTCAACCCACCCAAGATGGACGACACCACGCTGATGCGGTTCGGCAACGGCTATCAAGTCATTCCCATTCAAACCGCGCTTGACTGGCGTGCTTGGGATGTACACAACGACCCAGCAACAGAACAGACCACGGCGCCTGGCACAGGGGGCGATGCGGCCCAAGGTTTGGCCAAAGCGGTAGAGATGTGTAACAACAACGGCACCTGCCGCAAGTTTGATGCGGGCACCATGTGCCCCAGCTACCGAGTCACCCGCGATGAAAAACACCTCACACGAGGTCGTGCGAACACGCTGCGCTTGGCCTTGAGTGGCCAACTTGGCGCCGAGGGCTTGAGCAACCCCGAATTGATGGACACCATGGATTTGTGTGTGGGCTGCAAAGGATGCAAGCGCGACTGCCCCACGGGCGTGGACATGGCGCGCATGAAGATTGAGACCCTGCACCACTACAAAGCCAAGCACGGCTTCAACCTCAAAGACCGGTTGATTGCTTATCTCCCGCGTTATGCACAGTTCGCTGCACGCTGGGCAGGCCTGCTGAATCTGCGCAACAAATTCCCACCACTTGCGCAACTGGCCGAAGGCTTGACGGGCTTGTCTGCCCAACGCAGCTGGCCCATCTGGCAAAGCCAGCATTTCTTTAATCAAGCCACACAAGGGGTTTCTAAAGAGGCGGTGCTCAATGCGCGCAAACCCGTGGTGCTGTTTGTCGACACCTTCAATGGCTACTTCGAATCGCACAATGCCCACGCCGCTTTGCGCGTGCTGCACGCTGCGGGCTACAGCGTGCATGTGGCCTCTAAAAATGAGCGCGGTCATGGCGCGGATCAGGGCCATTTGTGCTGCGGCCGCACCTTCTTGGCCAACGGCATGGTGGACCAAGCCCGAGCGCACGCCGGTGAACTGATTGGCGCACTGCTGCCCTTTGCCGAGCGCGGCATCGCCATCGTGGGATTAGAGCCCTCTTGCTTACTCACACTGCGAGATGAAGCGCTGGTGCTGGGTCTGGGCGACAGCGCCCAACGCGTGAGCGAGCATGCGCTGCTGCTGGAAGAGTTCTTGGCACGCGAAGCCAAAGCAGGCGCCTTGGAGGAACTCAAACTGCACTTGAAGCCTGCTGACAAAGCCATCTTGCTGCACGGCCACTGCCATCAAAAAGCGTTTGGCTTGATGCCCCCCGTGTTGGAGGTGATTCGCCTCATTCCCAATGCAGCCCCCGAGTTGATTGAAAGCAGCTGCTGCGGGATGGCCGGTAGTTTTGGGTATGAGGCCTCGCACTTAGAGGTGTCGATGCAAATGGCAGAGCTCAGCTTGCTGCCTGCCGTGCGCGCCAAACCTGATGCGATTGTGGTGGCCGATGGCACGAGCTGCCGCCACCAAATTGAAGATGGTGCGACGCGTCAAGCCATCCATGTGGCTCAACTCTTAAGCGACCATCTGACGCACTGAGTGAGCGTGTTCAGGTTCATTGCGGCACCAAGCACCAAGGTGCTTGGTACTCGACCAGGCCCATCCACAAGGCCCAACCAGAGCTGACCCCCAAAGCCAGGCCCGCCAGGCGAACCCCCCATGCGCCACTGCCCAGGGCCATGACTTGACCACCGCGCAGGCGCAACCACACCCAGGGACCGAGGGTGAGCACCACGGCGCTGCCCAGCGCAAACAAAGCCATCACACCTGCCCCTTGCAAGGGGCTGTTACTCAGAGCGGCCACCAAGAGTGCCCCGTACAACAAACCACACGGCATCAACGCCCACAAAACACCCAACACCACCGCCCCCCCGTTGCGCAACTTGAGGTGTGCCGTCATGCTTTGCACACGGCGCCAAATGCCACGACCCAAGCCATCTAACCAAATGGGCTGTTCACCCCGCCAAAGCAGCAACACACCGACCAAGAAAGCCACGATGTGCAACAGGGTCCACACGGGTCGAAAGACGGCGGACTGCGTGCTCAACCAACCGACGCCTTGCATGGTGCTAGCGGCCAGGGCGCCTAAAGCGCTGTAACCCATGACTCGCCCGAGTTGAAACAAGAGCATGGCCGACATGCCCTGCCCGCCTGATTGCTTTTGTGCGGCACGCCCAATGCCCGCACAAGCCGCTCCGCACATAGCCAAACAATGCGGCCCACCCGCCAACCCCATGAGGAGTGCAGTGAGGGCCAAAGTGGTGTTCATCAGATGATTTTAGAGAACCTAGCGCGGTTCTTGTCGGCTTGCAGATATTTGTCAAACACCATGGCGACGCCACGCACAAAGAACCAACCGAGCTCACTCACATGAATGCCTGAATCGTCGAGGCTCAACAGGCGCTGCGCTTGCATGGCAGCCAAGGCCTGCATCTCTGGCGCGAAGTAGGATTTGAAGTCCACCAAGTGCGACAACTCCACCGATTCAAACAGCACGCTGCCTTGGCACATCAGCGCCATGATGACGGTACGACGCACCAAGTCGTCGCGCGTCAGGGCCATGCCTCGCACCACCGGTAAACGCCCAAGATTGAGCAAGTCGTAATACTCATCCAAGGTTTTGACGTTTTGGCTGAATGTCGGCCCCACGCGTCCGATAGACGAGACCCCCAAAGCGATCAAGTCGCAATCAGGCTGCGTGCTGTAGCCTTGGAAATTGCGATGCAAGCGACCTTGGCGTTTGGCCACGGCCAACGCGTCGGTGGGCAAGGCAAAGTGATCCATGCCTACATAGACGTAACCCGCCGCCATCAAAACACGCATGGCGCTCGACAGCATCACCAGTTTTGACCCCGCAGGAGGCAGGTCATGCGCATGAATGCGGCGTTGAGGCTTAAAGCGTTCTGGTAAATGCGCATAGGCATACAAAGCAATGCGATCCGGGCGCAATTGCGTGATCTGGGCCAGCGTGCGCTCAAAGGTCTCGGGCGTTTGCATGGGCAAGCCATAAATCAAATCCACATTGACGGACTCAAATCCGAGTTCGCGTGAAGCGGCCACCAAGTCGAACACCTGCTCTGCGGGTTGAATCCGGTGCACTGCTTTTTGCACAGCAGGTTCAAAGTCTTGCACGCCAAAGCTCAAGCGATTAAAGCCCAGCGCGGCCAAGGCCGCCAAACGCTCACGCTTGACCGTGCGTGGATCAATTTCCACCGAGTACTCACCCCCCGGCGCAAACTGAAAACTGCGCCGCAACATGGCCATCAATTGCGCAAGGTCTGCATCGCTTAAAAATGTGGGGGTACCACCCCCTAGATGCAGTTGGGACACGATTTGTCCATGTCCTAAGTGGGCGATGTTGAGGTCGACCTCACGCTCAAGGTAATGTAAGTACTCGGTGCCTCGCTCATGATGCTTGGTGATGATTTTGTTGCACGCGCAGTAATAACAAAGCGATTCACAAAACGGAATATGCACATAGAGCGACAAGGGAGCGGCTGATGCACCCGGGCCCTCGCGTCGGCGAGCAAGGGCTTGGATGTAATCAGCCTCGCCAAACGCCTCGACAAATCGGTCTGCGGTGGGGTACGAGGTGTAACGCGGCCCCGCGACATCGTAGCGCTGCAAAAGTTCGGGATTCAACACAAGGGAATGCATAAGTTCACACCTAAATTTGCGCTCCATAATAGTTGTGTGACCGCTTCAAAAAATTGACCTGTATCAACACAAACGACAGTTGGCAAACATGAATCCCATCAGCATCAAAGTCGCCTGTTCTAACTGCAATTTGCGAGAGCTCTGCATGCCCTTGGGCTTGAGCGAGATCGAAATGGAACGTGTCGACGAAGTCGTAGCAACGCGCCGCAAAGTGCTGCGTGGTGAGAACTTGTTCAGACATGGTGACAAGTTCCACGCCTTGTTTGCGATCCGCACGGGTTTCTTCAAAACACGCATCTGCGCTGAAGACGGTCGCGACCAAGTGACTGGCTTTCAGATGGCGGGTGAAATCATTGGCCTAGACGGCATCGTCAGCGATCACCACACCTGTGATGCTGTGGCCTTGGAAGATGCCGAAGTGTGTGTCATGCCGTTTGACCGCATTGAGGAGTTGTCGCGAGAAATCACCTCGCTACAGCGCCATGTGCACAAAATCATGAGCCGTGAAATCGTGCGCGAAAACGGCGTGATGCTGCTTTTAGGCAGCATGCGCGCCGAAGAGCGTTTGGCGGCTTTTTTGCTGAACTTGGTGCAACGCCTACACGCCAGGGGTTTTTCGCAAACAGAGTTGGTCTTGCGCATGACGCGCGAAGAGATTGGCAGTTACTTGGGCCTGAAACTTGAGACAGTGAGCCGAACGTTTTCAAAGTTTGTGGATGACGGCTTGGTAGAAGTCAAGCAACGTCATGTGCGAATCTTGAACTCAGAGGGGCTCCAACACATTGTGAACTCCCAAAACTGCCAAAGTAATTAGTGCGGGGGGCTCTCGCAGCAAGCCTCTTGTTTGGGGCATCCGTCGGGTCGCTGCGTGGGCAACAAAGGACAGCGATTCATTTCAAAGGGTGACACCGAAAGCAAGGTGGTCAAAGCACTCGAAGTTGCCGTGGCGGCCCAGAAGACAAAAAAGGACAAGGTGTAGACCCCCTGTCGTGACATGTCAACGGGATGACCCAACCAGTGCAAATCTTGCGGGTCGACAAAAGCAAACACCAGCATTTCGAGGATGCCCGCCACCAAAAAGGCGGGCCAAGCAATCCACATCATTCGTTGAGCCAACATGTGATTTCTCCTCAAAAGGAATTTCTTGCAAAACAGGTGCGCATGATCTCGCTCAATCGTGGGGTTGTCGAGCTGGGACTGGCTTGTCTGTTTCTGGCTTGGGCGTGACGACATGGTTGCGCGACTGCATGGCAGGCGCGAGTTGCAAATCTTTTTGAGCGGCCAAAGTTTTGTTGATGTCCAAACCCCGCCTGTAATAGTCGTCCGCAATCACAGGGTCGGGCGTGCCAATGGCAATCGCCAAGGTGATAAAGCCTGCCACGATGACCGCTGCGGGGCCTGCAATGATGAGCCACACGTGGCCATAGTGCCACCAAGCTTGGGTATCGGTTGTTTGTTGCGTCATGATGGGTTACCTAGGAACAAGGAAAACAGATTTTTCGACCACAAATTCGTCACTGCCTGAGGCTTGAATTTCAAAAGTGATCTTATGCGAGCCGGCCTCAATTGAGCCGTAAGGCACATCAGCGCGCAACACGATCCAACGCGCTTGGGCTGGCTCGACCACCAC
>JAVLFR010000320.1:0-2784 GCA_046052785.1 Limnohabitans sp.
CTCGATGTAGACGCTTTCGCCGGTCGCCTGTCGTTCTTCTGGGCGATAGGTATGAACTTCTATTTGGAGATCGCCAAAATGCGCGCGGCCCGTTTGCTGTGGTGTCGCATCATGAAAGGCTTTCACGCCAAGAACCCTAAGAGCCTGATGTTGCGCACCCACTGCCAAACCAGTGGTTGGAGTTTGACTGAGCAAGACCCTTACAACAACATCGTGCGCACCACGGTCGAAGCCATGGCCGCTGTCTTTGGTGGCACCCAGTCGTTACACACCAACAGCTTTGACGAAGCGATTGCGTTGCCCACCGAATTCTCATCGCGCATAGCCCGCAATACGCAACTCATCATCCAAGAGGAAACCCACATCACCAACGTCATCGACCCGTGGGCCGGTAGTTACATGATGGAGTCGTTGACCCAAGAAATGGCTGATAAAGCCTGGGCCATCATCGAAGAAGTCGAAGCCATGGGGGGCATGACCCGCGCCGTGGACAGCGGCTGGGCCAAGCTCAAAATCGAAGCGGCGGCGGCTGAAAAGCAGGCCCGCATCGATTCCGGCAAAGACGTGATCGTGGGCGTGAACAAATACAAGCTGGCCAAGGAAGACCCGATCGACACCTTGTCGATCGACAACGTCAAGGTGCGTGACGGCCAGATCGAGCGCTTGAAGCACATCAAAGCCAGCCGAGATACTGCAGCGGTGCAAGCCGCTTTGGACGCACTCACTGCCTCTGCCGCCAGCGGCGCGGGCAATTTGCTTGATTTGTCCATTCAGGCGATACGCTTGCGCGCCACGGTGGGCGAGGTGAGCGATGCGCTCGAAAAGGTGTTTGGCCGTCACCGTGCCGACCCGCAAAAGGTCACAGGTGTGTACGCCGCGGCTTACGACGACGGCGAAAACGTGGGAGACACCATGGACTATTGGAATGCCCTCAAGGCTGAGATTGCAGAGTTTGCTGAGCAACAAGGTCGGCGTCCTCGCGTCATGATTTCCAAGCTGGGTCAAGACGGTCACGACCGCGGCGCCAAAGTGGTGGCCACCGCGTTTGCCGACCTGGGCTACGACGTGGACATGGGGCCTTTGTTTCAAACGCCAGAAGAGTGCGCGCGGCAAGCGATTGAAAACGACGTGCACGCCGTGGGTGTGTCTACCCTCGCAGCAGGCCACAAAACCTTGGTGCCGGCGATCATTGCTGAATTGAAAAAGCAAGGTGCAGACGACATCATCGTCTTCGTGGGTGGCGTGATTCCACGCCAAGACTATGACTTTTTGTACCAAGCGGGCGTCAAGGGCATTTATGGCCCTGGCACCCCGATTCCTGTCAGCGCCAAGGACGTCTTGGCGCAGATCAAAAAGGCGCTGGGGTGACACCTCAACAGTTGCTCGATGACTTGCTGCAGGGTGACTCGCCCATGCAAAGACGTGCCATGGCCAAAGCCATCACGTTGTTAGAGTCCACGCGCACTGACCACCGTGCGCAAGCTGATGAACTGCTCACAGCAATGTTGCCGCACTCGGGTCAATCGTTTCGACTCGGCATCAGTGGGGTGCCAGGGGTGGGTAAGTCCACCTTCATTGAAGCGCTGGGCTTGTTCCTGATCGCACAAGGCCACCGCGTGGCCGTGTTGACCATTGACCCGTCTTCCTCGGTTTCTGGCGGCTCCATCTTGGGTGACAAAACCCGCATGGAGTTGTTGAGCGTGCATGACAAGGCCTATATTCGCCCCAGCCCCTCGAGCGGCTCCTTAGGGGGCGTGGCCGAAAAAACGCGTGAGTCCATGTTGGTGTGCGAAGCCGCAGGCTATGACGTGGTGATTGTCGAAACCGTGGGCGTGGGTCAGAGCGAAACTGCTGTGGCCAATATGACCGATATGTTTGTGCTGATGCAATTGCCCAATGCGGGCGACGACTTGCAAGCCATTAAAAAAGGTGTGATGGAACTGGCCGATTTGGTGGTCATCAACAAAGCCGACATTGACGCCAATGCGGCCACTCGGGCCCAGCTGCAAATCACCAGCGCTTTGCAACTTTTGGGCATGCATGGTGGCGCGGGCCATGCGCACCGCAACACCGAGGTGTGGCATCCAAAAGTGGTGCAACTGAGCGCGTTGTTGGCCCAAGGCGTGGATGCGTTTTGGGTAGCGGTGGGCGAGTTTCAAACGCTGCAACAACACAATGGCCGCTTTTCAGAGCGTCGTCAAAACCAAGCTTTGTCGTGGATGTGGGAACGCATCGACGCAGGCCTGAAGCAAAACTTCAGGTCGCACGCAGGTCTGAAAACACTGCTGCCCCAACTCAGCCAACAAGTCGCAGCGGGCCAACTGGCCGCGTCGACCGCTGCCCGTCAACTGCTCGGCGCTTATCAAGCGCAGGGCTAATTTGAAATCTTCCTGGAGAAAAGAAAGCATGCAAGACATCAATGAACAATTGGAGATGAAGCGCGCCGCCGCCCGCTTGGGTGGCGGGCAAAAGCGCATTGATGCGCAGCACGCGAAAGGCAAACTCACAGCCCGCGAGCGCATCGAAGTGTTGTTGGATGAGGGCACTTTCGAAGAATGGGACATGTTCGTCGAGCACCGTTGCACCGACTTCGGTATGCAGGACAACAAGATTCCCGGTGACGGTGTGGTCACCGGCTACGGCATGATCAACGGCCGTTTGGTGTTTGTCTTCAGCCAAGACTTCACCGTCTACGGTGGTGCTTTGTCCGAAACACACGCCGAGAAAATTTGCAAATCATGGACCAAGCCATGAAAGTGGGTGCACCCGTGATCGGCTTGAACC
>JAVLFR010000321.1:0-15816 GCA_046052785.1 Limnohabitans sp.
GCGTCCACCCACTTCGATGTGTCCTGTGCCATCGAGTTTGATGCCTGTGATGATGTCCGCATTGTGAGAGGCCACCAAGGCGTCTAGCGAGCGGCTGGTTTGGCGCGCATTGCGAGCGACTTCTGTCATGCCTTTTTTGTGACCATCCAGTTCTTCCAGCACGATCATGGGTAGGAACACATCGTGCTCTTCAAAACGGTACAAACACATCGGGTCATGCATGAGCACATTCGTATCGAGTACAAAGAGCTTGGTGGGACCTGAGTGCTTTTTCTTAGGCGCGGATGCGCGGGATGTGGTGGCTTTGCGTTCTCCCTTGTAGGCTGGCAAGGGCTCGGGCTGACGAGGGGCACGAGCTGTGGTCTCGTGAACTTTTTTCATCATCTGATCGTCCGACGTCTGCGCGTGATGGCGTTGAACCGATTTGCGTGCGGTTCGAGATTTGGCGGGGGCAACATCTAAGCCCTCGGTATTTAACAAAGTGGCACGTTTGGCAGGAGGGGGAGGCAGTGGCATAGATGAAAATTAAAGAGTTAAAACACAAAAGAAAACCATACAGGCCGGCTTGAGAAGCGAAAAAGCCGCCTGGAGGCCAAGGCGGCTTTTCGTTGGAAACATGTTCGCTTCGGTCAATGTCATGAAATCACTATAACCCAGCTCCGTGACACCTTTGACAGGCGCCTATGCAGTAGCCGCTGCAGCTTTCTTGAGCGCTTTGACAGCTTTGAGGACATCGTCGACGTGACCTGGAACTTTAAGCCCTCGCCACTCTTCTTTCAACAAGCCGTCTGCACCAACCAAGAAGGTGCTGCGCTCAATGCCCTTGACCTTTTTACCGTACATGATTTTGTTTTTCACGACACCAAACATGTGGCACATTTTTTCTTCGGTATCGGCAATCAGTTCAAACGGCAGTTCGAGTTTGGTTTTGAACTCGTCGTGGGATTTCATGTTGTCGCGTGAGACACCAAACACCAAAGCGCCCGCTTTCACGAAGTCTTTGTATTTGTCACGGAACTGCATGGCCTCAGTGGTGCAGCCTGGCGTGTTGTCCTTGGGATAAAAGTACAAAACCATCATCTGGCCATGGTGCGAGGTATTGCTTACCTTGATACCGCCTGTTGCATTGGCTTCAAATTCGGGGAGGGGTTTGTTGACAACAATTGCCATAGCGCTCAATCAGGTGTGACAGTTCAGATGGCCGGATGAAGGAGGCGACTGTCGAGAAAGCCCCCTTCCGGCAACCCATTATTTTAACTGAGAAACCTTGTTGCTTGCAGGTCAAAGGTGCTGAATTGGGGAGAATGTGAAGCGTGTTCTTAATTACTACTTGGGAACGCCTCTATCAGAAGGGCTGCCGCCACTTTGCGGCCTTCTCCCGCCAAGATGTTGTAGGTGCGGCAGGCGGCCTGTGTGTCCATCGTTTCAAGGCCGATGCGGCGTTGCATCAAGCTGACTTGCCATTCGGGCTTTGGAAATCGGTGGCGTTCCCCGCTGCCAAAAATGACCAACTCCACATCTAACTCAGCGAGCTTTTCAAAGTGTTCTGTTCCTAAATCATCGAAACTTTGACACTGCCAATCAAGCCGAACCCCTTCGGAGGTGATCAGCACGCTGTGCGAGATTTTTTCACCTTGGATGGCAATCCATCCTGAGCCATAGGCAGTGACGGATTGGGTCTCGATGCGATCGGGTTGTAATTTCATAAATGCCTTGAGATCTGTGGTCAAATTATAGGTTTCACCCCGTAAAAGAGCCCTCGGAGGGACTTTGAAGCAGATCCAAAAATCCAACAAGCTGTCCAACGTCTGTTATGACATTCGCGGTCCCATCATGGACCGTGCCCGTCAAATGGAGGAGGAAGGCCACAAGATCATCAAACTCAACATCGGTAATTTGGCCGTGTTCGGTTTTGATGCGCCTGAAGAAATTCAGCAAGACATGATTCGTAACTTGCCTACTTCGGCAGGGTACTCGGACAGCAAAGGTATTTTCGGCGCCCGCAAAGCGGTGATGCACGAGACGCAAAAGCAGGGTATCAAAGGTGTCACGCTCGATGATATTTACCTTGGTAACGGTGCGAGTGAACTCATCGTCATGGCGACCAATGGGTTGCTCAATAACGGCGACGAGTTGCTCTTGCCTGCGCCCGACTATCCGTTGTGGACGGCTGCGGTCAGTTTGTCGGGCGGTACGCCTGTGCATTATGTGTGTGATGAAGCCAACGGCTGGATGCCCAATATCGAAGACATCCGATCAAAAATCACGTTGAATACCAAGGGTATTGTGGTCATCAACCCCAACAACCCGACGGGGGCTTTGTATTCAGACGAGTTACTGCTGCAAATTGTTGAGCTCGCGCGCAAGCATGGTTTGGTGATCTTTGCAGATGAGGTCTATGACAAAGTCTTGTACGACGGCGTCAAACACACGCCCATCGCCAGCTTAAGCGAAGACGTGTTGACGCTCACCTTCAACTCGCTGTCTAAGAGCTATCGCTCATGTGGCTATCGCGCGGGTTGGTTGGTGGTGTCGGGCGACAAAAAGCCTGCGGCCGATTACATCGAGGGCCTTAATATGCTTTCGAACATGCGTTTGTGTGCCAATGTGCCCGGACAGTGGGCGATTCAAACTGCTTTGGGCGGCTACCAAAGCATCAACGATTTGGTGGGCGAGGGCGGTCGTTTGCGCAAGCAACGCGATTTGGCCTACGAGCTCATCACGGCCATTCCTGGCGTGACGTGTGTCAAGCCGCAAGCCGCGCTGTATATGTTCCCGCGCTTGGACCCCAAGGTCTACCCGATACAAGATGACCAGCAATTTTTCTTGGAGTTACTCCAAGAAACCAAGGTGATGTTGGTGCAAGGCACGGGTTTCAATTGGCAGACCACAGACCACTTTCGTATTGTGTTTTTGCCCCATGAAGACGATTTGCGTGAGGCAATTGCACGCATCGCAAAATTTCTCGAAAACTACCGAAACCGAAAATCATGAAACCGATCCAAGTAGGCCTTTTAGGCATTGGCACTGTAGGCCGCGGCACGTTCGAAGTGCTCAAACGTAACCAAGAAGAAATCCAGCGCCGTGCAGGTCGAGGCATTGAAGTCACGATGGTGGCCGATATCGATGTGGCGCGTGCCAAAAGTATCGTGGGTATGGATGTACAGGTCGTGGACGATGCGCGCAAAATCATCGCTAACCCAGAGATTGACATTGTGGTTGAGCTGATCGGCGGCTACGGCATCGCCAAGCAACTGGTGCTCGAAGCCATTGAATCAGGCAAACACGTGGTTACAGCCAACAAAGCTTTGCTGGCTGTTCATGGCACAGAAATTTTTGCCGCAGCCCACAAAAAAGGTGTGATGGTGGCCTTTGAAGCCGCTGTGGCCGGTGGCATCCCCATCATTAAAGCTTTGCGTGAAGGCCTCACCGCCAACAGGATTCAATGGCTGGCTGGCATCATCAATGGCACGACCAACTTCATCTTGTCTGAAATGCGCGACAAAGGGTTGACCTTTGATGAAGTGCTCAAGCAAGCCCAAGCTTTGGGGTATGCCGAAGCCGATCCGACATTCGATATTGAAGGCGTGGATGCTGCGCACAAAGCCACCATCATGTCAGCCATTGCATTTGGCGTGCCAGTGCAATTTGACAAAGCCTATGTGGAGGGCATCACCCAGCTCGAATCACAAGACATCAAATATGCTGAGCAACTCGGCTACCGCATCAAACTGCTGGGTATCTCTAAGCGCACGGCTGCAGGCATTGAGCTGCGCGTCCACCCGTGTTTGGTGCCCGCCAAGCGGCTGATTGCCAACGTGGAAGGCGCCATGAATGCGGTGTTGGTGCAAGCCGATGCTGTGGGTTCGACGCTGTATTACGGCAAGGGTGCGGGCAGCGAGCCAACCGCCAGTGCGGTGATTGCCGACTTGGTGGACATCACGCGCTTGCACACAGCTGACCCTCTCAACCGTGTGCCGCATTTAGCCTTCCAGCCAGACGCCATGAGCAATCTGCCTATTTTGCCCATGGCCGAAGTGGTCACCAGTTACTACTTGCGGCTGCGTGTGGCCGATCAACCGGGCGTGCTGGCCAAGGTCACGGGCATCTTGGCCAGTGCCGACATCAGCATCGATGCGGTCTTGCAGCGCGAAGCGGGTGAGGGGGAGAGCCACACCGACCTGATCATCTTGACCCACGACTGCGTGGAAGCCAAGATGAGTCAAGCCATCGCCGAGATGCAACAACTCACGACAGTCTTGGCCCCGATTACTCGCATCCGCAAAGAAGAGTTGAACTGATGCTGTATTTGTCCACGCGCGGCCACGCCGAGCGCAAGCGTTTTTGTGAAATCCTGCTCGAAGGATTGGCACCCGATGGTGGTTTGTATTTGCCTGAGCACTACCCTCAGTTGGACGCAGCTGCGCTGTCGCGTTTGCGCACCACGTTCAACACCCAAGGTTACGCCGCCTTGGCGTTTGAAGTGCTGTCGCTCTACATCGACGATGTTCCGGCGAGTGATCTCAAAGCCTTGTGCGTCAAAACCTACACGCAAGAGGTGTACGGCACCGAGGCGATCGTGCCTTTGCGTGCATTGGAAGACGGCGTTTGGGTCGAGGCTTTGTCCAATGGCCCGACGCTCGCGTTCAAAGACATGGCCATGCAACTCTTGGGCAACTTGTTTGAATATGAATTGGCGCGCCGTGGCGAAGAGTTGAATATTTTTGGTGCGACCAGCGGTGACACGGGTAGCGCAGCCGAATATGCCATGCGTGGCAAAAAAGGCGTGCGCGTGTTCATGACCAGCCCCCATGGGCGCATGAGCCCTTTCCAACAAGCACAAATGTTCAGCTTGATGGACGAGAACATCCACAACATCGCCATTGAAGGCGTATTTGACGATTGCCAAGACTTGGTCAAGGCCGTGTCCAACGATTTGGACTTTAAAACCAAATACAAAATTGGCACCGTCAACTCCATCAACTGGGCACGTTTATTAGCCCAAGTGGTGTACTACTTTGCAGGTTATTTCCAAGCGACCACCGTCAACAGCCAAAAGGTGAGCTTCACAGTGCCCAGCGGAAACTTTGGCAATGTGTGTGCGGGCCATGTGGCGCGCATGATGGGTTTGCCTGTGGACACTTTGGTGGTGGCCACCAACGAAAACGATGTGTTGGATGAGTTCTTTCGCACTGGCGTGTACCGCGTACGTGGTAGTGCTGACACACACGAAACGTCCAGCCCGTCGATGGATATCTCCAAGGCCAGTAATTTTGAGCGTTTTGTGTTCGATTTGCTAGGTCGCGATGGTGCGCTCACCAAAGACTTGTTTGGTGCGCAAATTTCTAAGCACGGCAAGTTCGACCTGAGCGCTCACCCGCATTTCGCTGACGCTTCAACTCGCTTCGGCTTTGCCAGTGGCAAGAGCACACATGCGGATCGTTTGGTCACCATCCAAGATGTCTACAAACGCTTCGGAGAGATGATCGACACCCACACCGCAGACGGTGTAAAAGTGGCGCGCGAGCACGTCAAGTCAGACGTGCCGATGATCGTGCTGGAGACGGCCTTGCCCATCAAGTTCGCTGCGACCATTGTTGAAGCCTTAGGCCAAGAGCCTCATCGGCCGCCCAAGTTTGAAGGAATCGAGGCACTGCCTAAGCGCGTGCAGGTGATGAAGGCAGATGTGGCGCAAATCAAGGCCTACATCGTCAAGCATTGCGATCACGCATGAAGGTGGTCGCCTTTGCAGGTTACTCCGGCTCGGGGAAAACCACTTTGGTCGAGCAGTTGATTGCCTGCATGCGCATGCGCGGCTTGCGCGTGTCCGTGGTCAAGCACGCACACCACAACTTTGACATCGACAAGCCCGGCAAAGACAGCTGGCGCCACCGCGAAGCGGGTGCCTTTGAGGTGCTGGTAGCGTCCAACCAACGCTTGGTCTTGCAGCGTCAGTTCGAGCAGCCGGCGCAACTGTCAGTGCACCACCTGTTGGCCGAGGTTTACGATGGCGTCGATTGGGTTTTGGTCGAGGGTTTTAAGACAAGCGATTTGCTCAAGGTTGAGGTGTGGCGCAAAGCATCTGAGCAACCTGTGCGCTATCCTCATGATGACTTTGTGGTTGCGATCGCCACAGATTCGCCGCACGACTTGCCCGAGGCCACATTACGCCCCGTACTCGACTTGAACGACGCTGATGCCATCACGCAGTGGCTGGTGTCCCATGAAGACCGATTTGAATACACCTCATCCTTGTCATGACCCGTCCTGCTTTGCTCTCTCTTGATGACGCGTTGCCCCAGTTGCTGGCGCAAGCTCAGGCGTTACAGCGCATCGAAACCCTATCGACTTTTGATGCCGATGGCCGCGTGCTTGCAAAAGACGTGATGGCCGCACTCCAAGTGCCTCCGCAAGACAACAGTGCCATGGATGGCTATGCCTTGCGGTCAGCTGACTGTGCCCATGTGGGGGCTGTGCTGCGTGTCACCCAGCGTATTCCAGCAGGCACGTATGGCACACAGCTCAATGCTGGCGAAGCTGCACGCATCTTCACTGGTGCCCCTATTCCACCCGGCGCGGATGCGGTGGTGATGCAAGAAGACTGCGAAGCCCTAACGGGCGAGCAAATCAAAGTCAATAAAGCAGTGCCCGCCGCGCAGTGGATTCGACGCTCTGGCGAAGATGTGACCCGCGGCGCTATCGTGCTGACCCAAGGCACCCGACTAACGCCTGCCGAGCTGGGCTTGGCCGCGAGCATTGGCTTGGCTCAATTGCAAGTGTCTGCGCGTCCACGGGTGGCCTTGTTCTCTACGGGTGATGAGTTGGTCATGCCCGGTGATGTCGCCCCTGAGACCATGCCTGCAGGCACCATATACAACTCCAACCGATTCTTCTTGCGCGCCATGTTGCAGCGTTTGGGCTGTGAAGTGACGGACTTCGGTATCGTGCCCGACCAACGCGAGGCCACCTTGATTGCACTGGGTCATGCGGCTCAGAACCATGATTTGATTTTGACCAGCGGTGGTGTGTCGGTGGGCGAAGAGGATCACATCAAACCCGCGGTGCAAAGCCTTGGCGAGCTTCATCTTTGGCAATTGGCCATCAAGCCTGGTAAACCTTTCGCTTACGGCAAGGTCAACCGTGGCGGACCGGGAGATGCTTGCCATTTCATGGGCTTGCCCGGCAACCCAGTGTCGAGCTTTGTCACCTTCTTGCTGTTGGTGCGCCCGTTTGTGTTGGCCTTGCAAGGCGTTACCCAAACGGATATGCCCCGCACTGCGATCACCGCCCATTTCGATTGGCCACGCGCTGACAAGCGTCGCGAGTTTTTGCGTGTCAAGCGCAATGTACAGGGTGGTCTTGATTTGTTTCCTAACCAAAGTTCTGGCGTGCTGACCTCTGTCGTGTGGGGCGATGGCGTGGTGGACAACCCGGCTGGACAAACCATCGCCAAAGGCGATACCGTTCGGTTTATTTCCTTTGCGGAGTGGCTGGCATGAACGTGACCCACAACATTCACTTGAAGTACTTTGCATCGATTCGAGAGGCGATTGGCCAAGGCGGCGAAAGCGTCACGACCCAAGCCTCTACGCTCAAGGCTTTGCGCGACGAGTTGATTGCGCGGGGCGGGGCTTATGCCCAAACACTGGCGTATGGGCGTGCGGTGCGCATGGCCTTGAACCAAGAAGTGTGCGAGGAGTCCGCCGCTTTGAGTGAAGGCTGCGAAGTCGCCTTTTTTCCTCCCGTCACAGGCGGCTAAACCCATCAAGGCACGCCATGACATTCACTGTCAGCATCCAGACCCAAGACTTTGACGTGAGCCAAGAGCTGGCCGCTCTGCGCGCGGGCGATGCGCGCGTGGGGGCGGTGTGTTCGTTTCTTGGCACGGTGCGCGAGCGCAATGATGGCAGTTCGGTCGCCAGCATGGAACTTGAGCACTACCCGGGCATGACGGAAAAATGCATCGCTGCCATGATGGCTGAGGCCAACAAACGGTTTGACATCTTTGCTGCTCGCGTGATTCACCGTGTGGGGTTGCTGCATCCTGAAGATCACATTGTTTTTGTTGCCGTCACTTCGGCGCATCGTGGCGAAAGCTTCAAGGCCTGCGAGTTCTTGATGGATTACCTCAAAACCCAAGCGCCGTTTTGGAAAAAAGAAGTGACACCCACGGGTGCGCGCTGGGTCGATGCTCGCGTGAGTGATGACCAAGCTTTGGCCCGTTGGGGCATCCAAGCAACTAACACTGCCGCTTGATAGCGGTGTGCGCCAACGCACGGACGGTGCGCCGCTCTGATGGTTGAATGCGACTTGCTTTGACCCAAGTCAAAGCGGCTTGTTGCGCGGCCACTTGAAATCGCCATCAACAGCCATAGCTAATACTGAATTCCACACATTTTTCGGAGTCCCCATGCGGATTGACAAACTCACCTCGAAGTTTCAAGAGGCCTTAGGCGATGCCCAGTCCCTCGCCTTGGGCGGTGACCATGCCTATATCGAACCCTCCCATGTTTTGGTCGCCATGCTGCGCCAAGACGATGGGCCCAAGTCGCTGCTGCAGCGAACGGGGGCCAATGTGCCCGGCTTGTTGTCGGCGGCTGAGGCGGCAATGAACCGCTTACCCAAGGTCGAGGGGCAAGAGCAGGTGCAGGTGGGACGCGATACGGTGTCTTTGATTCAAGCAGCTGAGAAAGAGGCCATCAAGCGAGGTGACCAGTTTGTGGCGAGTGAGTTGTTCCTGTTGGCCATGTGCGACAACAAGGGCAACTGGGGTAAGTTGGCGACGCAAAACGGCCTTAACCGTCAATCGCTAGAGGCGGCAGTCACGGCGGTGCGTGGCGGCCAAAAAGTGGATAACGCGGAGAGTGAAGGGCAGCGCGAGTCGCTGAAAAAATACTGTATGGATTTGACCGAGCGTGCTCGTCAGGGCAAGCTCGACCCCGTGATTGGACGTGACGATGAAATTCGGCGTGCCATTCAAGTGCTGCAACGTCGCAGCAAAAATAACCCCGTGCTCATTGGTGAACCCGGTGTGGGTAAAACCGCGATTGTGGAGGGCTTGGCCCAGCGCATCGTCGCAGGCGAAGTACCAGATTCCCTCAAAGGCAAGCGGGTGTTGTCACTCGACATGGCGTCACTGCTAGCGGGTGCGAAATACCGTGGTGAATTTGAAGAGCGCTTGAAGAGTGTGCTCAAAGAGTTGGCACAAGATGAGGGCCAAACTATTGTCTTCATTGATGAACTCCACACCATGGTCGGCGCAGGCAAGGCTGAGGGTGCCATGGATGCGGGCAATATGCTCAAGCCAGCCTTGGCGCGCGGTGAGTTGCATTGCGTGGGCGCCACCACCTTGGATGAGTACCGCAAGTACATCGAGAAAGATGCGGCCTTGGAGCGTCGTTTCCAAAAAATCATCGTGGGTGAACCTTCTGTCGAGGCCACCATTGCAATTTTGCGTGGCTTGCAAGAAAAGTATGAGGTCCACCATGGTGTGGAGATCACTGATCCTGCCATCGTAGCCGCCGCCGAGTTGTCACACCGTTACATCACGGATCGTTTTTTGCCCGATAAGGCCATTGATTTGATCGATGAGGCTGCAGCCAAAATCAAAATCGAAATTGACTCCAAGCCTGAGGTGATGGACAAGCTTGATCGTCGGCTCATTCAGCTCAAGATTGAGCGAGAAGCCGTGCGCAAAGAAAAAGACGAAGCCTCTCAAAAGCGCATGGAGTTGCTAGAGGAAGAGATTGAAAAAGTGGGCAAAGAGTACGCGGATTTGGATGAGGTTTGGAAAGCCGAGAAATCATCTGCACATGGCGGCGCTCAACTGAAAGAAGAAATTGACCGAATGCGTCACCAAATCGAGGAACTCACACGCAAGGGTGACTTCAACAAAGTGGCTGAATTGCAATACGGCAAATTACCCGAGCTTGAGAAGCGTATGAAAGAGGCCAACGCACGCGAAATTGGTAAAGCCAATGCGACCGGCGGGCACCGCTTGCTGCGCACCCAAGTCGGCGCTGAAGAAATTGCAGAAGTGGTGGCGCGTGCCACAGGCATACCTGTATCCAAACTGATGCAAGGTGAGCGTGACAAGTTGTTGCAAATGGAGGATAAGTTGCACGATCGCGTGGTCGGCCAACAAGAGGCTATTACAGCGGTGTCCAATGCCATACGCCGCTCGCGCGCTGGCTTGGGCGACCCCAATCGTCCAACGGGATCGTTCTTGTTTTTGGGCCCAACGGGCGTGGGAAAGACCGAGTTGTGTAAGGCGCTGGCAGGCTTCTTGTTTGACAGTGAGGACCACATGATTCGCATTGACATGAGCGAGTTCATGGAGAAACACTCGGTCAGTCGCTTGGTGGGTGCGCCGCCTGGGTACGTGGGCTATGACGAAGGGGGCTACCTGACCGAGGCTGTGCGTCGTAAACCTTACAGCGTTTTGTTGCTCGACGAGGTGGAGAAAGCTCACCCTGATGTGTTCAACATCTTGTTGCAAGTGCTCGACGATGGCCGCTTGACTGATGGCCAAGGGCGCACAGTTGACTTTAAAAATACCGTGATTGTGATGACCTCTAATATTGGCTCGCCCATCATCCAAAGCATGGTCGGACAAGACCCGCAAGACATCAAAGACGCAGTTTGGGATGAGCTCAAATCACATTTCCGACCCGAGTTCTTGAATCGAATTGACGAGACCGTGGTGTTTCATGCGTTAGATGCTGCGCATATCGCCAGCATTGCCGGCATTCAACTCAAGATTTTGGCGGCACGTTTGACCAAGATGGACTTGACGCTGGAGGTGTCACCTGCCGCTTTGGCTGAGTTGGCCAAGGTGGGTTTTGATCCCGTGTTTGGCGCTCGTCCTTTGAAGCGCGCCATTCAGCAGCGCATTGAAAACCCACTGTCGAAGTTATTGTTAGAAGGCAAGTTCTTGCCCAAAGACACTATTGCCGTCAACGTCGATCCTGTGCGTGCGCCCGGCGAGTTTGCATTCACCAAGGTTGGGTCTTGATCTCACGGGGTGATTTTTTGGCTTGGAAATTTGCCACACTTTTTTGCAGATCGCGCAGTTCTTCGCAGCCTGACAAGCAAATCCTCTCCAGGCGTCTCAACAGACTTTGAGCGCCTGGTAAATCATTTTTCAATAAAAGCAACTCGCCGTAATACTCCAAGGCGCCTAGATGCATGGGATTTTTTTCCAACGCAGCTCGGTAGTGTTGTTCGGCCGTCACCCACTGGGCGGGTGTTTTTGAGCGAAGGCTAAAACCCATCAAATTGTGCCAATCAGCTGATTGTTTTTCATCGGCTTGAGTGAGCACGTGGATGGCTAACTCGTAGTTCTTTTTCTCAACGGCTTCGCGTGCCTTGATGAACCATTCGGGCGGGGACAGCTCAGCGGTGACGTCACGGGCCATGCAAGCCAAAGAAATGGTCCCCAAAATGCAAAGGATCAACAGTTTCTTGCTCATTTTGAGTGTTTCCCCGAGGAGTGGATGTTCTCCGCGAAGTTTATCGGTTTGACATAGGGGAGTCTTTGTATGGCCTGTTGAAGCGCTTGGCGAAGTTGATGCGTAGCAGTAGGATAGGACGATACTTTTCATGATGTATTTATGACTACTTTGAGTACCGCTTCCAGCCCTTGGCGCGATGATGCAGCGGTCATCGGTTTGGTGGGCATTGCACACGCCAGCTCGCACTTTTCGCATCTGTTGCTGCCGCTCATGTTTCCTGTATTCATGAGTACCTTTGGCTTGAGCTATTCCGAACTGGGTTTTTTGATGACAGTGTTTTTTGTCGTCTCTGGCTTCGGTCAAGCTGCGGCAGGATTTGTGGTGGATCGTTTGGGGGCGCGGCCTGTGTTGTTTGTCGCCTTGTTGCTCATGGCGGCGGGTTGTATTGTCGTGTCCTTTGCCAATAGTTATGTAGGCCTGATGTTGGGTGCCGCGTTGCTGGGGTTGGGGAACTGTTCTTTTCATCCCGTGGACTTCACCATTCTCAATCAAAAAGTGTCGGCGCCACGTTTGGGCTACGCCTTCAGTGCGCACGGGCTCACGGGAAATTTAGGCTGGGCGTTGGCACCCGTCTTTATGGTCGGCTTGAGTACCGCATTCGATTGGCGAGTGGCCTACCATGGTGCTGCCTTGTTATTTGTCGGCATCTTTATTTTGCTGGTCTGGCAACGCGAGCACCTCCATGCGAAGGTGGTGCGTCACCAAGCTACAGCCAACGATGCCAGTAGTTTGGCTTTTTTGAAAACGCCAGTCGTGTGGTGGTGTTTCGGTTTCTTTTTTCTCTCCACCATGACCTTGGCTGTGGTTCAAAGCTTTTCCGTTTCGATTTTGCAAGCGATGCATCAAGTCACGTTTCAAGCTGCCACGATCACCTTAACCGCTTATGTTTTGTGCGCAGCAGTGGGTATTTTTTTAGGAGGTTTTGTGGCGGCACGCTGGCCTCTTCAAAGCGATAAAGTCGTGGCCGTTTGTATGACGACAGGCGCTGTATTGATGGCCTTGTGTGGCAGTGGCTGGCTCGGTGGGGAGCTCACCATGGTGATCTTGGCTGCCACAGGCTTGGCCCTAGGTATCGGCGGCCCATCGCGGGACATGCTGATTAAGAAGGCCACACCCAAGGGTGCAACTGGACGTGTCTACGGCACGGTTTACTCAGGCTTAGACGCGGGGTTTGCTATTTCACCGCTGGTTTTTGGTGTTTTCATGGATCAAGGATGGTACGGCGCGACCTTGCTGGGCGCGGCTTTTGTGCTTTTGCTGAGCGTGTTGTTGGCTTTAGAGGTGGGGCGTCGAACCGCACAGACTTGACGGCCAGAAAAGTGCAATAAAAAAGGGACCCTGAGGCCCCTTTTTTTATGTCGGTTGACACTGAATTACTTCAGGTGTTTGCCGATCAAGCCAGCCAATTCAAACATTGTGACTTGGGCCTTGCCGAACACTGCTCGGAGTTTGTCATCGGCGTTGATGTTGCGCTTGTTGACTTTGTCTTGCAAGCCGTGCTTTTTGATGTATGTCCACATCTTGCTCACAACTTCTGTGCGTGGCACAGCAGCATGGCCGATCACCGCAGCCAATGCGGCGCTTGGGGTGAGGGCTTTCATAAAGGCTGCGTTGGGCGTACGCTTCTTTGCGGGTGCTTTTTTCTTGGCGGCTACCTTTTTGGCAGCTAATTTTTTGGCAGGGGCCTTCTTGGCAACAACCTTCTTGACTGCAGGTTTTTTAGCAGGCGCTTTTTTAGCCACTACTTTTTTGGCAGCAGGCTTCTTAGCGGCTGCTTTTTTTGCTGGGGCAGCTTTTTTAGCTGCGACTTTCTTTGCGGGAGCAGCTTTCTTTGCCGCTACTTTTTTTGCTGGAGCTTTCTTTGCAGTTGCCATGATTCATTTCCTTCTAGAAGTGTTTTATTCAAGCCACAGAGATATCGCTCTGTAGCCATGTGAATGCTAATTGAGAACACAGCACTTTCCAAGGGAAAAAGGCATTTTTCATAGGGGATGTCGTGTTTTTCTCTCGTTGACGATTCAGTGTGCAGCAGGAGGGGGAGTCTCATCGTGCTGGCACCTTCTAATTTTTAATCTCACGTCTTCAAAATATAATTCCACTATATGAAAAATAAGCGTGCTGCACCGCAATATTTTTTCTTGATATGAGAAAAATATTTTTACTATACGGAATTGTGTTTTTAAGCTGTTGTTTTAATTGAGAAAAATAAAATTCTTCTATAAGACATAAGACAAGGTTTTAGTCTTCTATAAGACCTATAGTAGACCCATCGACAACCACTTAAACAACCCCTTAACTTACTGGAGCGAACCATGCCTCAATCATTGAATGAACAACTCAGCCGCGAACAACAAATTGCCGCACTCGAAAAAGACTGGGCCACCAACCCGCGCTGGAAAGGCGTGAAACGTGGTTATTCCGCTGCTGACGTCGTGCGTTTGCGCGGCAGCATGCCCATCGAACACACGCTCGCCAAACGCGGTGCAGAAAAACTCTGGGAAAAAGTCAACGGTGGCGCCAAGAAAGGCTACGTCAACGCATTCGGCGCGATCTCTGCGGGTCAAGCCATGCAACAAGCCAAAGCTGGTTTGGAGGCTGTGTATTTGTCAGGTTGGCAAGTCGCTGCAGACGGCAACACCTCGGAAACCATGTACCCTGACCAATCGCTCTACGCGTACGACTCTGTGCCCACCATGGTTCGCCGCATCAACAACACGTTCAAGCGCGCGGATGAAATTCAATGGGGCCGCGGCATCAACCCAGGCGACAAAGAATTCATCGACTACTTCTTGCCCATCGTGGCCGATGCTGAAGCGGGTTTCGGTGGCGTGCTGAATGCGTTCGAATTGATGAAAAACATGATCGCTTCTGGCGCTGCAGGCGTGCACTTCGAAGACCAATTGGCTGCAGTGAAGAAATGCGGCCACATGGGCGGTAAGGTGTTGGTGCCTACACAAGAAGCTTGCGAGAAATTGATTTCCGCTCGTTTTGCTGCTGACGTCATGGGCACTTCCACCATCGTTTTGGCCCGTACCGATGCCGAAGCTGCCAACTTGATCACGTCTGACCACGACGCCAACGACAAACCTTTCTTGACAGGCGAGCGGACACAAGAAGGTTTCTATCGCGTCAAAAACGGTTTGGAACAGGCCATCAGCCGTGGTGTGGCTTACGCACCTTACGCTGACTTGGTGTGGTGCGAAACAGGCGTGCCAGATATTGGCTTCGCCCGCGAATTCGCTCAAGCGGTGCACGCAGCCTGCCCAGGCAAGCTCTTGTCTTACAACTGCTCACCGTCTTTCAACTGGAAGAAAAACCTCAACGACAGCCAAATCGCTTCGTTCCAAGAAGACTTGTCGGCATTGGGCTACAAGTACCAGTTCATTACCTTGGCTGGTATCCACATCAACTGGTACAACACCTTCCAGTTCGCCAATGCCTACGCCAACGGCGAAGGCATGAAGCACTATGTCAATATGGTGCAAGAGCCTGAATTCGCAGCACGCGACAAGGGTTACACCTTCGTGTCCCACCAACAAGAAGTCGGCGCAGGCTACTTTGATGACGTGACCACGGTCATCCAAGGCGGTTCTTCATCGGTGAAAGCTCTCACGGGTTCGACTGAAGAAGAGCAGTTCCACTGATTGACTTCTGTGTGCAATGCTGCGGCGGCGTAAAATCTGCATACAGCGTTTAGACACCCATCACAAGCGCGGCCTATGCCGCGTTTTTTCATTGAAAACACATGGTTCAGATTACTCTTCCCGACGGTTCGCATCGTGAATTTCCAGGCCCTGTGACGGTGGCCGAAGTGGCGGCCTCTATTGGCGCAGGCTTGGCCAAAGCAGCTTTAGCAGGCAAGGTCGATGGCCAAGTGGTGGACACCAGCTTCACCATCAATGCCAACGCAAACTTGGCGATCATCACCGCTAAAGACAGCGAGGGCTTAGACGTGATTCGTCACTCCACTGCCCACTTGTTGGCCTATGCGGTGAAAGAGCTTTATCCCGAAGTTCAAGTCACCATTGGGCCAGTCATTGACGATGGTTTCTTTTACGACTTCTCTTTCAGCCGCGGTTTCACGCCCGAAGATTTGGTCGTCATTGAAAAGCGCATGAGCGAGCTGGCCAATAAAGACGAAGCTGTGGTGCGTCGCGTGTTGCCACGCGACGAGGCGGTGTCTTACTTCAAAGGCATGGGCGAGCACTACAAGGCTGAAATCATTGCCAGCATTCCCAGTGACGAAGACGTGAGCCTGTATCTGTCTCTTATACACATCTGACGCTGCCGACGATCTTACGCG
>JAVLFR010000322.1:0-11071 GCA_046052785.1 Limnohabitans sp.
GCCAAAAAACTCCAGCACCACGGTGCGGGTATGCGCTGGCATGCGGTGCAGCACCCAGCGCATACGCGCACGGTGTGCATGGAATTTTTTGGCAATGCCAAAGATGCGGTGCCCAGCATTGTGGAAATCAAAGACTACATGTTTGCCGAGCAAAAGCGCAGCGGCGTGTTGCTGGCAGGCTTGGAACATTTGGATGACCGCTATCTGCGTGCCGTGGGCTACGCCACCAAGAGCAAGCGCGGCGGTTTACCCAAAATGCTGTTGGTGGGTGACATCGCTGGTGACGACGCCGACGAGGTGGCACGCGTCACCTCTGAAGTCTCGCGCATGGCCAACACCCGCAGCGGCGAATGCTTTGTGGCGGTCAGCCCCGAGGCCCGCAAAAAGTTTTGGCTCGACCGCAAGCGCACAGCGGCCATCAGCCGCCACACCAATGCCTTCAAGATCAACGAAGACGTGGTGATTCCCTTGCACCGCATGGCCGAGTACACCGACGGCATTGATCGCATCAACATCGAGCTGAGCTTGCGCAACAAGCTCGAACTCTGCGATGCCTTGGAAGACTTCCTTGCCAAGGGCAATCTACCCTTGGGCAAGTCTGACGACGCCGCTGACATTTCCACGCCCGAATTGTTGGAAGACCGCGTGCAACAAGCCCGTTCTTTGGTGGCTGAGGTGCGTGGCCTGTGGCAGCAGTGGCTCAATGAGTGCGATGCACTCTTTCCTCAGTTGCAAGACCACACCTTGCGCGCCAGCTGGAAAACACAAATTCGAGCCGTGTTGCAAAACATCTTCACGGGGGCGCAACTCGCGCCCATCTTGGACGAGTGCACCGCCATCCACCAACGCGTGCTCAAAGGCCGCGTCTGGGTCGCCCTGCACATGCACGCTGGTGACGGCAATGTGCACACCAATATTCCTGTCAATAGCGACAACTACGCCATGCTGCAAACCGCGCACGAGGTGGTGTCGCGCATCATGGTGCTGGCGCGCTCACTTGATGGCGTTATCTCGGGTGAGCACGGCATTGGCATCACCAAAATGGGCTTTTTGACAGATGCTGAGTTGCAGCCGTTTGCAGACTACAAAGCCAAGGTCGACCCAGAAGGGCGCTTCAACAAAGGCCATTTGTTGCGCAACCAAGACCTCGATTTGTCCTTGCGTCATGCCGACTTGAGCCAAGCCTACACCCCCAGCTTTGGCTTGATGAGCCACGAGTCACTCATCATGCAGCAAAGCGAAATTGGCGCCATTGCCAGCAGCGTGAAAGACAGTTTGCGCTGCGGCAAGTGCAAGCCGGTGTGTGCCACCCATGTGCCACGCGCCAACTTGTTCTATAGCCCACGTGACAAAATTTTGGCCACCTCGTTGTTGGTTGAAGCCTTCTTGTATGAAGAGCAAACCCGCCGCGGTGTGTCGATCAAACATTGGCAAGAATTTGAAGACGTGGCCGACCACTGCACGGTGTGTCACAAATGTTTGACCCCTTGTCCAGTCAAGATTGACTTTGGTGACGTGACCATGAACATGCGCAACCTGTTGCGCAAGATGGGTCAAAAAACCTTCCGTCCCGGCAACGCCGCTGCGATGTTCATGCTCAACGCCACCAACCCCGAGACCATCAAGTTCGCGCGCTTCGCAATGGTGGACGTGGGCATGAAACTGCAACGCTTCGCGCACGGTCTGCTCAAAGTGGTGGCTCGGAAACAAACCATCGCACCGCCCGCGACGTTAGGCACTGCGCCCATCAAAGAGCAGGTGATTCACTTCATCAACAAAAAAATGCCAGGCAACCTGCCTAAGAAAACGGCGCGTGCGTTGCTCGATATTGAAAACAACGATTACGTGCCCATCATCCGCGACCCCAAAACCACCACCTCTGAAACGGAAGCGGTGTTTTATTTTCCTGGTTGCGGTTCTGAGCGTTTGTTCAGCCAAGTCGGCCTCGCCACGCAAGCCATGTTGTGGCATGCGGGTGTGCAAACCGTGTTGCCGCCCGGTTACTTGTGCTGCGGTTATCCGCAAAAGGGCTCGGGTCAGTTTGACAAGGCCGACAAAATCATCACCGACAACCGCGTGCTATTTCACCGTGTCGCCAACACGCTGAACTACCTCGACATCAAAACCGTGGTGGTGAGCTGTGGCACCTGTTATGACCAGTTGCAGGGCTATGAGTTCGACAAAATCTTCCCAGGTTGCCGCATCGTCGATATCCACGAATATTTGTTGGAAAAGAACATCAAACTCAGCGTTGACCAACAGGCGGGTTACTTGTTTCATGACCCTTGCCACAGCCCCATGAAGCAGCAAGACCCCATGAAAACGGTCAAGTCTTTGGTCGGCGATCAAGTGGTCAAAAGCAGCCGCTGCTGTGGCGAGTCGGGAACGCTCGGTGTCACCCGCCCAGACATTGCCACCCAAGTGCGTTTTCGCAAAGAAGAAGAGTTGCAAAAAGACGAGGTGGCTTTGCGTGCCATGACGGGTCAAGCCAAGGGGGATATGAAAATCCTCACCAGCTGCCCCAGTTGTTTGCAAGGACTGACCCGCTATGGCGACGACTTGCAAAACGGCTTGCTCGAAGCCGACTACATCGTGGTCGAGATGGCGCGCAAAATTTTGGGCGAGCAGTGGATGCCCGAGTACGTGGCCAACGCCAATGCCGGTGGCATTGAGCGCGTGTTGGTTTGACGAGGAATACCGCATGGCTGGTTTGCAAAAAAACACCCCCGCGCCCCAAGACATCACGGTGCACAGTGCATCGCGTGTGTTGGAAGTCAGTTTTGCCGATGGCGCGAGTTTTCGCATCCCGTTTGAGCTCATGCGCGTCTACAGCCCCTCGGCTGAAGTGCAGGGCCACGGCCCAGGCCAAGAGGTATTGCAAACTGGCAAGCGATTGGTTGAGCTCGAAGGCCTAGAGCCTATTGGCAACTACGCCATCAAACCCAGCTTCAGCGATGGCCACGACAGTGGTTTGTTCACTTGGGAATACCTGTATTTCTTGGGTTCTGAACAAGACCAACTGTGGGCCGATTACGAACGCCGTTTGCAAGCAGCCGGCATTGAGCGCGACGCCCCCATGCCCGAAAAAGCGGGTGCAGGCTGTAGCACCCACGCGCATTGATACCATCACGCCCATGAGCAGCACCCATTTCGGTTTTAAAACCGTCGACGACAAAGAAAAAGCCAAGCACGTGCGTGGCGTGTTTGACTCGGTCGCCTCCAAGTACGACGTGATGAACGACCTCATGTCTGCGGGCTTGCACCGCGTATGGAAGCGCTACACCGTGATGGTGGCCGATTTGCGGGAGGGCTCGCAAGTGCTCGACATCGCAGGCGGTACTGGCGATTTGGCCATGGCCTTTGCCAAGAAGGTCGGTCAAACAGGCCGCGTGGTGCTCACCGATATCAACGAAGCCATGTTGCGCACGGGCCGCGACCGTTTGCTTGACCAGGGCTTGGTTTTGCCCACTTTGGTGTGCGATGCCGAAAAACTGCCTTTCCCTGATAACCACTTTGATGTGGTCAGTGTGGCCTTTGGTCTGCGCAACATGACGCACAAAGACCTGGCCCTCCAAGAAATGTGCCGCGTGCTCAAGCCCCAAGGCAAGTTGCTGGTGCTGGAGTTTTCCAAAGTGGCCAAGCCACTGGAGAAAGCCTACGACTGGTACTCCTTCAATATCTTGCCCAAGTTGGGGCAGATGATTGCGGGTGACGCCTCTAGCTACCTATATTTGGCCGAGTCCATTCGCATGCACCCTGGCCAAGAAGAGCTCAAAGCCCTTATGAAAAATAATGGCTTTGGCCATGTGGACTTTCACAACATGAGCGCGGGCGTGGTCGCACTTCATGTTGGAATCAAGTGCTGAGATATTGAGACAACTGGAGATGACGCGATGAAAAAACTTTTGACAACCCTTTTTGTGGTGGCCATGGCATTGACCACCATGCACGCCGAAGCTGCTAAGCGATTAGGCGGTGGTAAATCAACGGGCCAACAGTCCAGCAATGTGACACAGCGTGAAGCCGCCAAGCCGGCGCCTGCTGCGACACCCAGCGCCGCGCCCGCTGCCCCAGCCGCGCCTGCTGCAGCGCCTAGCCGTTTTGGTGGCATGGGCGGCATGCTAGGCGGCTTGGCCGCTGGCTTGGGCCTCGCATGGTTAGCCAACTCCATGGGTTTTGGTGCCGAGTTGGGTCAATTCATGATGTTTGGCTTGCTGGCCTTGGTCGTCATGATGGTCATCGGCATGATCATGCGTCGCCGCCAGCAGCCTGCTGCGGCCAACCCCAGCCCCTTCGCCTTTGAAGGCGCGGGCGCACCTGCCAACCCCAGCACTTTGCCCCAGTACAACCCCAAGAACATCGGCAACGACTCGTCCGCAAGACCCGTCGACACACAAGTCAATTTCAGCCCTGCTGCAGGTGGTTCAATGATTGGTTCTGCTTTGGGTGGCAACCAAACTTGGGGCATCCCTGCTGACTTTGACACCGTGGGCTTTGTCAACGCCGCCAAGCAAAACTTCATGACCTTGCAACAAGCTTGGGATCGCTCAGATATTTCCGCCTTGCGCACCATGATGACCGACAGCATGTTGGCTGAAATCAAGGCCCAGTTGGCAGAGCGTGAAGCCACGGCCAACGGCCAAGTCAACCACACCGAAGTGCTGACCTTGGACGCGCATTTGTTGGGCATCGAAGATGTGGGCCACAGCCACATGGCCAGTGTCGAGTTTGGGGGCATGATCCGTGAAGAGCCATCCTCTGGTCCCACCCCTTTCCGCGAAGTGTGGAACATGACCAAGCCTAAAGACGGCAGCTTGGGCTGGTTGGTGGCAGGTGTGCAAGCCTTGCAATAAGCCGATGCGTCCAATGGACGCTTAAACAAGGAATAATTGGGGACTATGGCAACACAGTCCCCTTTTTCTTGGTTGGTCGAAGCAGCAGACACGTTGCGCGCCAAACTTCCCTCAGATTTCCCGCAAGCCTTCACCCCACCCGCCTGGGCGGTGGCTGAAGTTCAGCAACGCGTGGTGCTCTTGTTAAACCATGTGCTCATGCAAGAGCCCGCTGCGCTCGATCGCTTGCGACGCCAAAAAGGTCGCCAAGTGCAAGTGTGCTGGCGCGATCAGGTCTTTCAATGCGGCTTCACCCCCGCTGGCTTGCTCGAATTCATCACGCCTGATGCCAGCCCCAAAACGCCAGACTTGGTGTTGCGCGTCAACGAGCCTTCACCCTTGGTGTTGGCCAAAACCGTGTTGCAAGGCGACAAGCCCGCCATCCGTATTGAAGGTGATGTGCAGCTGGCCGCCGAGGTCAACTGGCTGATCGACCACCTGCGTTGGGACCCCGAAGAAGACCTGGCCCGCCTGATTGGCGACGCCCCCGCTCACACCTTGGTGCAAACCGCCAAACGTGCCGTGGATGCCCTGCGCAGCTTTGTCAAGCAGCAAGCCTCGAGAGCCGCTTCATGATGACCCGTTTGCTGCGCGGTATTTATATCGTTCTCATCGTCTTGCGTTACGGCTTGGATGAGCTGGTGCTCACCAGTTTTCAAAAGCCTGGCTTGCGTTTGCTGGCGCGCATTGTGTCGATTGGGCGCGATTTGTCTGCCCCGCGCGGTCAGCGTTTGCGTGAAGCGCTAGAGCACCTCGGCCCTATTTTTGTGAAGTTCGGTCAGGTGCTCTCTACCCGCCGCGATTTGCTGCCGCCCGACATCGCCGATGAACTCGCGCATCTGCAAGAGCGCGTGCCACCGTTCCCGTCCGATGCCGCAGTGGCCATCATCGAACGCGTCTTTGGTCGCCGCTTGGACGAGGTGTTTGTGGAGTTCACCCACAAGCCCGTGGCCAGCGCCTCGATTGCGCAAGTTCACTTTGCGGTCATCAAAGACCGCCACGGCATGATGCGCGAAGTCGCCGTCAAAGTGTTGCGCCCTGGCATGTTGAGCGTGATCGACAAAGACCTGAGCCTCATGCGTATGCTCGCGGGTTGGGTCGATCGCCTCAGCGCAGATGGCAAACGCCTCAAGCCCCGCGAAGTGGTGGCTGAGTTTGACAAATACCTGCACGACGAACTCGACTTCGTGCGCGAAGCCGCCAATGCGGCGCAGCTGCGGCGCAACATGGAAGGCCTCGACTTGGTGTTGATTCCCGAAATGATTTGGGACTTCTGCCACACCGAAGTCATCGTGATGGAGCGCATGAAGGGTGTGCCCATCAGCCAAGTCGAGCGTTTGCGCGAGGCGGGTGTGGACATTCCAAAGCTCGCGCGAGATGGCGTGACGATTTTCTTTACCCAAGTGTTTCGCGATGGTTTTTTCCACGCCGACATGCACCCTGGCAATATCCAAGTCAGCTTAGACCCCGCCACCTTTGGGCGCTACATCTCGCTGGACTTTGGCATCGTGGGCACCCTCACCGAGCACGACAAAGAGTACTTGGCGCAAAATTTCACCGCCTTCTTTCGCCGCGACTACAAGCGCGTAGCCGAGTTGCATGTGGAATCGGGCTGGGTGCCTGCCGACACGCGCGTCGACGAGCTCGAGTCCGCTGTGCGTGCCGTGTGTGAGCCTTACTTTGACCGCCCCTTGAAAGAAATTTCACTCGGCTTGGTGCTCATGCGTTTGTTCCAAACCTCTCGCCGCTTCAATGTCGAAATTCAGCCGCAGCTTGTCTTGCTACAAAAAACCCTGCTCAACATCGAAGGTTTAGGCCGTCAACTTGATCCCGAGTTGGACTTGTGGAACACCGCCAAGCCCTTTTTGGAAAAATGGATGATTGATCAAGTGGGCCCCAAAAAGTTGTGGACCCAACTAATTGCAGAAGCCCCGCGCTATGCCAAACTATTGCCCGAACTGCCGCGCTTGGTCCACGACTTTTTGAAGCACCGCCAAAACGACGGCAACGCGCAATTGCAATTGCTCATCGAAGAACAACGCCGCACCAACCGCATGTTGCAACGCCTCATGTGGGTGGGCGGTGGTTTCTTGGTAGGCCTGTTGGCCATGCAGGTGTTTGCGCGTCTGCACCATTTTTATTAACCCATTTGTGGAGTTGACCCGTGCTGCTCACACTTGTCATCGTCTATTTGTTGGTCACCATTGCCATTGGTTTGATGGCGGCCAAGCGCGTTCAAACTTCGGCTGACTTTGCCATTGCAGGTCGTCACCTGCCCATGGCCATGATCGTCACCACCACGTTTGCCACGTGGTTTGGTTCGGAAACCGTTTTGGGCATCCCCGCCAAATTTGTCAACAACGGTTTGCACGGCGTGGTCGAAGACCCGTTTGGGGCCGGTTTTTGCTTGATTTTTGTGGGCTTGTTTTTTGCGGCCAAGCTCTACCGCATGACGCTGCTCACCATCAGCGACTACTTTCGCGAGCGCTATGGCCGCGTGGTCGAGGTGGCCTGCTCGCTCATCATCATGGTCAGCTACCTCGGCTGGGTCTCGGCGCAGGTCACGGCCTTGGGGTTGGTGTTCAACCTCTTGTCCAATGGCGTGGTCAGCATGGAGTTGGGCATGTTCATTGGCGTGGCGTCCATCTTGGCCTACACCTTGTTTGGTGGCATGTGGTCGGTGGCCATCACCGACTTCATTCAAATGATCATCTTGGTGGTGGGCTTGTCTATTCTTGCCGTGTTTGCCGCAGGGCAGGCGGGTGGTGCCGACAAAGTGTTGGCTTTGGCCATCAGCCAAGACATGTTTAAGTTTTGGCCCGAGCCCAACATGAAAGACATCTTGTTCTTCTTTGCCTCGGCCATCACCATCATGCTGGGCTCCATCCCTCAGCAAGACGTGTTTCAGCGCGTCATGTCGGCCAACAGCATCAAGGCGGCCACGCATGGCCCCGTGATTGGAGGCGTGTGCTACATCTTGTTTGCGTTTGTACCCATGTTCTTGGTGGTCAGTGCCATGCTCATCATGCCCGAGCAAGCCGCAGCCCTCATTGCCGATGACCCACAAAAAGTCCTGCCCACCTTGGTCATGACGCAAATGCCGTTTGTCATGCAAGTGCTGTTCTTTGGGGCCTTGCTGTCGGCCATCAAGTCCTGCGCCTCGGCCACCTTGCTGGCGCCCAGCGTGACCTTCACCGAAAACATTTGGCGTCAATTCCATCCGCACCAAAGCGACAAACAAGAACTGCGCGCCATGCGTGTGACGGTGTTGGTATTTAGCATGCTGGTGCTGGCCTATGCCATTCGCATGCAGGGCACGTCGATTTACGAAATGGTCTCGGGCGCCTACCAGGTGCCCTTGGTCGGCGCGTTTGTGCCGCTGACCTTTGGTTTGTATTGGAAGCGCGCCACCACGCAAGGCGCGATCTTTGCCTTGGTGTTGGGCCTGCTGACTTGGGGCTTATTCTTGGTTACGCCAGCTGGTGAGGAGTTTCCTGCGCAGTTGGCGGGTGTATTGGCCAGTTTGACGGGCATGGTGCTGGGCTCTTTGGGGCCACAAGCCATTCGCAATGCCCACAGCGGTCACCACAAACTGCTCGGCGCGGCCTAAGAACAGCCCTTGAAATAGGGCGTGCGCGCCTATAATTCAGGGTTTTACCGAAGTCACCTCGCCATGCCAATTTATGCCTACAGATGCGGGTCCTGCGGTCATGCCAAGGACGTCCTGCAAAAAATTTCAGATGCACCGCTGACCGACTGCCCCACATGCGGTCAGCCTACATTTTCTAAACAACTCACTGCTGCGGGCTTTCAGCTCAAAGGCTCGGGTTGGTACGCCACCGATTTCAAAGGCGGCGGCGCTGCATCTGCCTCCACGGCCTCCACCGCCTCAGACAGCCCCTCCGCCGCGCCTGCCGAGGGTGGCTCTGCTGCCAGCAGTGCCGAGGCTTCATCCACCGCCGTGGCCTCGACCGCAGCCTCAGGTGGTTGTGCCACAGGCTGCGCCTGTCACTGATATGTATTCACCACGAAGTTTCTCTCATGCCGATTAAAAAATACCTGCTTGCTGGCCTCTTGGTCTGGACGCCTTTGGCCATCACGGTGTGGGTGCTGACCTGGTTGGTGGGCATCATGGACGGCATCTTCATCGATACCCTCTCTAAGTTTCGTCCCCTGGTGTCGCAAGATACCGTCACGTCAATGCGCGACATGACAGGCTTGGGCGTGATCTTGGTGTTGCTGGTGTTGCTCGTCACGGGCGCATTGGCGTCCAACGTGTTGGGCAAATGGCTGGTGCGTCAGTGGGACAAGTTGTTCACCAACATTCCCATCGTCAAGTCGATTTATGCCAGCGTGAAGAAGGTGTCTGACACCTTGTTCTCCAGCAACGGCAATGCGTTTCGCCAAGCCTTGTTGGTGCAATACCCCCATGCGGGCATGTGGACCATCGCGTTTCAAACGGGTACCCCTGTGGGCGAAGTGGCCTCCAAGTTGCAAGGCGAACACCTCAGTGTCTACGTGCCCACCACGCCCAACCCGACCAGTGGATTTTTCTTGCTGGTACCACGCAGCGATGTCATTGAGCTCGATCTCAGCGTGGACGAAGCCCTGACCTATGTGATTTCCATGGGTGCTGTCTCCCCCAGCGCCAACGTAATTGAAGTAAAGAGAAACTAAAAAATGGCCATGCGTTCCCACTATTGCGGTCTGGTGACCGAAGCCCTGATCGGCGAATCTGTCAGCCTGTGCGGCTGGGTCAACCGTCGTCGTGACCATGGCGGCGTCATCTTCATTGACCTGCGTGACCGCGAAGGCTATGTCCAAGTGGTGTGCGACCCTGACCGCCCTGACATGTTCAAAGTGGCTGAGAACGTGCGCAACGAGTTTTGCATCCAAGTCAAAGGCTTGGTGCGCGCCCGCCCTGAGGGCACGACCAACGACGGCTTGAAGAGCGGCAAGATTGAAGTGCTGTGCCACGAGCTGATTGTGTTGAACGAGTCCGTCACGCCCCCATTCCAAATTGACGACGACAACCTGTCTGAGACCACCCGCCTCACACACCGCGTGCTCGACTTGCGTCGCCCGTACATGCAAAACAACTTGATGCTGCGCTACAAAGTGTCGATGGAAGTGCGCAAGTACCTCGATGAAAACGGCTTTGTCGACATCGAAACCCCCATGCTCACCAAAAGCACGCCCGAAGGTGCGCGCGACTATTTGGTGCCCAGCCGCGTGCACGATGGTCAGTTCTTCGCGTTGCCTCAGTCGCCCCAGTTGTTCAAACAGCTGTTGATGGTGGCGGGCTATGACCGTTACTACCAAATCACCAAGTGTTTCCGCGACGAAGACTTGCGCGCTGACCGTCAACCTGAATTCACCCAGATTGATATTGAAACCTCTTTCTTGAGCGAAGAAGAAATTCGCGACATGTTCCAAGGCATGATCAAGCGCGTCTTCGCCCACACCATTGGCGTGGACTTGGGCGAGTTCCCCGTCATGACCTACCAAGACGCCATGCACATCTATGGCTCTGACAAGCCCGACTTGCGCGTCAAGTTGCAGTTCACCGAATTGACGGACGTGATGGGCGATGTGGACTTCAAAGTCTTCTCAGGCGCGGCCAATATGAAGGGCGGTCGCGTGGTCGCCTTGCGCGTGCCCCATGGCTCGGTCGAAGGCGGTGGCATCAGCCGTGGCGAGATTGACGCTTACACCGAGTTCGTCAAAATTTACGGCGCCAAAGGCCTCGCTTACATCCGCGTGAACGAGTTGGCCAAAGGCCGTGATGGTTTGCAGTCGCCCATCGTCAAAAACATCCACGACGCGGCCTTGACCGCCGTGCTCGAGCGCACAGGCGCCCAAGACGGTGATTTGATTTTCTTTGGCGCCGATAAAGCCAAAATCGTCAACGACGCCATCGGTGCCTTGCGCATCAAGATTGGCCACAGCGAGTTTGGCAAGAAAAACGGTTTGTTCGAAAACCGCTGGGCTCCGATGTGGGTCGTCGACTTTCCGATGTTCGAGTTCGACGACGAGAACCAGCGCTACACCGCTGTGCACCACCCCTTCACCGCACCCAAAGACGGCCACGAAGACTGGATGGTCACGGCGCCGGAAAAATGCGTGGCCAAGGGCTATGACATCTGTCTCTTATACACATCTGACGCTGCCGACGAACT
>JAVLFR010000323.1:0-5419 GCA_046052785.1 Limnohabitans sp.
GGCTCGACGCGGGTCACAACGGCTTTGTATATATTGCCTTTGCGCTGTTCGCGACCTTCTATTTCGATTTCGTTGTCGAGGAGTTTTTGTCCGTCGACGATGGCCAGGCGGCGTTCTTCCGACTGGGTGGCATTGATAAGCATCCGTTTCATGATGCGGTTCCTTCACGTGTCAAACATCACAGGCCCATGACGGGCCAACGACGCCGGAACGAACGTCAGAAAACGAAGGGAATTGCCGCTGAAACCGTCGCCGCCGAGCTGATCAAAAGTGTGAGATCAGCGCAGGGGATGGTGGGTGGGCGCGTGGATAAGGGCAAGAAGTCGGGGTTGTCCTGTTGTCGAGTGCGTGGCTTGATCGGCCGGTGCAGGGGAGACAGGGCTGGTCCAGCGGGCATGGGTAGGACGCGCAACACGACGCACTGAGGTTGGCAAGAGCCACCCCGTGCAGAGTTCCATCCACATTAACATTGCCACAACCATCGTTTTTTCTTGCTGAGATCCGTTGTGAAGGCTTTTCAAAAAGAGCCTCCACAACTTGGGGTATTCCATTTCGGTGTTTTCTGAGCGTCGGCTCAACTTTTGGGGCGAGGGCCACGCAGTCTCTTGGGTACTGGGTCTGCGTCTCGGGCACAAAAGGGGCATCGACCTTACCGCGTTCGTCAGTACATGGTCTAATCTGTGTTAAATCAAGCACTTAGAGCAAAACGCTGGTGAATCACATTATAGGGGCTTCGGCCCCAATCCCCGCCCCCTCGGTAAAAACACTGACGGTCGATGAAGACTCGGACGGCCAACGTCTTGACAATTTCCTCATGCGCCACCTCAAGGGTGTGCCCAAAACCCACGTCTACCGCATCATTCGCTCGGGCGAGGTGCGGCTCAACAAAGGACGCGTTTCGGCAGATCAGCGCGTAGCGACGGGCGATTTGGTGCGTTTGCCGCCTGTGCGCATCTCGGCCCAAGTGCAGGCCAAGGCCGATGCACCCGCCCCTGCCCGTGAGTTTCCTGTGCTGATGGAAGACGAGGCTTTGATGGCCATCGACAAACCCGCCGGCGTGGCCGTGCACGGGGGCAGCGGCGTGAGTTTTGGCGTGATTGAGCAACTGCGCCGCGCCCGACCGGCTTTGGCCAACCTCGAACTGGTGCATCGCCTCGACCGCGAAACCTCGGGCGTGCTGTTGGTGGCTAAAAAGCGCAGTGCGCTGAAACAATTGCAGGACCAATTTCGCGACCGTGAAACAGGCAAAACCTATTTGGCCTTGGTCCTGGGTTTGTGGCCGTCCAACAAAAAGGTGATTGACTCGCCTTTGTTCAAATACACCCTCGACAACGGGGTGGGCGAGGGCGAGCGCCGCGTCAAAGTGGTGGACAAAGACGACCCCAATGGCATGCGCTCCATCACCTTGGTGCGTGTGGCCCGCACAGTCGGCCCCTACACCTTGCTCGAAGTGACCATCAAAACCGGGCGCACCCACCAAATCCGCGTGCACTTGGCCAGCCAAGGCCACCCGATTGCGGGTGACGACAAGTATGGGGACTTCGAGCACAACAAGCTGCTGCACAAAATGGGCCTCAAGCGCATGTTTTTGCACGCCTGGCAGCTCAAGTTTCAACACCCACAAAGCCATCGTCCAGTGAGTTTGCAAGCCCCGCTGCCAGCAGAGCTGAAAAACTTTGTCGACGGTATCCAGCCGCCCATTCTTCAACCGCATCTCGACGTATGACCCCACGCCCGCGCAAGTTTGATTTGATTGCCTTCGATTGGGATGGCACGCTGTTTGACTCCACGCAAATCATCACCCGCTGCATTCAAGCTGCGGTGGTGGATGTGGGCGGGGCCAAGCCCACGGACGAAGCCGCGTCGTATGTGATTGGCATGGCGCTCATGTCTGCGCTGGCCCATGCCGCGCCCGATGTGCCGCAAGACAAATACCCGCTGCTGGGTGAGCGTTACCGCTTTCATTACATGTTGCATGCCAACGACATCGCTTTGTTTGAGGGCGTCTTGCCTTTGTTGGCTGCCTTGCGTGAGCGCCACCATTGGTTGGCCGTGGCCACTGGCAAAAGCCGCCGTGGCCTAGATGACGCCTTGCACACGGCGGCGCTCAAAGGCGTGTTTGACGCCTCGCGCACGGCCGACGAAACGGCGGGCAAGCCCCATCCGCGCATGCTGCTGGAGTTGATGCGTGAGTTCGGCGTCGAGCCCGAGCGCACCTTGATGATTGGCGACACCACGCACGATCTTCAGATGGCCGTGAACGCTGGCTGCGCCAGTCTGGGTGTGAGCTATGGCGCGCACGACCATGGCCAATTTGAACCCTTGAACCCACGCTTCATCGCGCACTCTGTCAAGGAGTTGCACGACTGGTTGTTGACCAACGCTTGATCGCCATGACTGACCTCGCTTCGCAAATCATCCCACTTTGCAACAGCGCCGATTTGGCCGAGGGCGGCAGCGCCGTGCCATTTGATGTGGTGTATGCGGGCCAAACTTGCCGCGCTTTTGCCATTCGTTTTGAAGGCCAGCCCCACGCTTACCTCAACCGTTGCAGCCATGTGGCCATGGAGATGGACATTCGGCCCGACCAGTTTTTTGATGCGTCAGGCCGCTGGCTCTTGTGCGCCACGCATGGGGCAGAGTACGCACCCGACACAGGCGCCTGCGCGGGCGGGCCCTGTCGAGGTGGGCTGGTCAAAATTATCCTCAGCGACGTGGACGGCGTGGTCCACTGGCATACTGCGTACAACTTGAAACCTTTTGAGTTTTTAGAATAATTTGCGAAAACCATTTGACATGTTTGAACCTCACGAAATCCCCGAAAAACCTAGCCACAAGACGGTGTGGGAGCGCGACACCTTAGAGCGCCTGGCTTTTGCCACCTTGGCTGAGCAGCGGGCCAGCCGCCGTTGGCGGATCTTTTTTCGTTTTGCTTGGCTGTCGTTGGTGGGGGCTTTGCTCTGGACGGGCATGCACAAAGGTGGGGTGACGGGTGCCAGCCCGAGCCAGCCCCATACCGCTGTGGTGTCCATCAAAGGCGAGATTGCCGATGGGGCCGAGGCCAGTGCTGAGTTTGTGGTGACTGCTTTGCGCGCGGCTTTTGAGGACGAGGGCTCGCAGGCGGTGGTGTTGCAAATCAATTCGCCGGGTGGAAGCCCGGTGCAAGCGGGCATCATCAACGATGAGATCCGCCGCTTGAAAGCCAAGCATAAAAAACCTGTTTATGCCGTGGTGGAGGAGTCCTGCGCTTCAGCGGCCTATTACATCGCGGTGGCCGCGGATGAAATCTATGTGGACAAGGCCAGCATCGTGGGCAGCATTGGTGTGTTGATGGATGGTTTTGGCTTCACCGGTTTGATGGACAAGTTGGGCGTGGAGCGACGCTTGATGACGGCGGGCGTCAACAAAGGCTTTTTGGACCCCTTCAGTCCTCAAACCAAAAACCAACGCACGCATGCCCAAACGCTGCTGGATCAAATCCACAAGCAGTTCATCCAAGTGGTGCGAGAGGGGCGTGGCCAACGCTTGAAAGAAACGCCTGAGTTGTTCAGCGGTTTGTTTTGGAGCGGTGAGCAAGCCGTCAACCTTGGTTTGGCCGATGGCCTGGGTAATTTGGACTATGTGGCCCGTGAGATTGTGAAGGCGGAGGAAATCATCGATTACACCCGCCATGACAACGTGGCTGAGCGATTGGCCAAGCGCTTTGGTGCCGCCATAGGCGAGGGCGCGGTGCGGGCCTTGCAAGTCATGCCTGCGGTGCGCTGAGCCTTCTATTTCCCTATTAAAAATACGGTGGGCTCACCCGAAATTTGCACCTGACCACCGCTGCGCCAAGCTTGGACAGTTTTGCATTGCACCTGCATGCTGCTCAAAGTCAAACCGCTGGCGCGGGCTAGGCGGGTTTGGCCTTGCAGGCCATTGACCAAGGCTTCCCACAGGGCTTGGTTGCGGTAAGGCGTTTCAATAAATAGTTGGGTTTGGCCGAGTTTGGCCGTGAGGCCTTCGAGCTCGCGCAAACGCTGGGTGCGTGCGACGTTGTCTTGCGGCAAATAGCCTACAAAGGCAAAGTTTTGGCCGTTCAAGCCACTGGCGGCCAAGGCCAGCAGCAGCGACACGGGGCCGACCAGCGGCACCACCCGAATGCCCAACTCGTGCGCTGCACGCACCACCGAAGCGCCGGGGTCGGCCACGGCAGGCATGCCCGCCTCACTGACCAAGCCCACATCATGGCCCGCAAGTGCCGCTTGGAGCATGGGCTTGGCATCAAACTCACCCGCGTGGTCGCCTTTTTTGTGCACCGCACGGGGCAGCTCGGTGATGGTGTTGTCTTGGATGGTTTGCGCCAGCGGCACATGCGCGTCAACGCGCTTCAAAAAGGCGCGGGTGCTTTTGGCGTTTTCGGTGATCCAGTGCGTCACGCCCGCGGCCACGCGCAGGGTTTCTTGCGGCAGCACATGGGTGATGGGGGTTGGGGTGTCGCAACCAAAGTCCAGCGGCGTGGGCACTAAGTAGAGGGTGCCTTTTGACTTGGCTGCGGTCATGCTGTCATGGCTCCCAGCAGGTCAATGCCCGCGGCGCGTAACAGGCGAGCGGTGCGAATCAAGGGCAGACCAATCAGGGCGGTGGGGTCGTCGTTGTCAATCGCGTCGAGCAAGGCAATCCCCAGGCCTTCGCTTTTGGCGCTGCCTGCACAGTCGTAGGGCTCTTCGGCGTGCAGGTAGGCTTCAATTTCGGCATCACTCAGATTGCGAAAACGTACCTTGATTTGAGCGAGTTCGGTTTGCTCAAACTGGCGAGCCAGGCAAACCACTGACACGGCCGTTTGAAACACCACGGTTTGGCCGCGCATGCGTTGCAGCTGCAACAGCGCGCGCTCAAAGCTGCCAGGCTTGCCGAGCGGCTCGCCATGCAGGTCCGCCACTTGGTCTGACCCAATCACTACCGCGCTTGGGTGCAAGGCGGCCACGGCCCGGGCTTTGGCCAAGGCCAAACGGGTGGCAAGGGCTGGCGGGGTTTCGCCCGCCATGGGTGTCTCGTCCACCTCTGGGCTGACGACATCAAAAGGCACGCGCAAGCGCTCAAGCAGTTCGCGGCGGTAACGAGAGGTAGAGCCCAATATAAGGGGTGAGAGCTGAGGCATGGGTGGATTCTCTTACACTGGCGTGCATGCAAAAACCCAAGAACCTTCATAGCCTGGATATCAAAGCCTTTGCCAAAGCGCAAATGCATTTAGAGGGCGACACCCCTATGGCTGAGTTTGAGCGCTTGGCCGAGGACTGCTTGGGTGAATTGGTGGGGCAGGTGTCATGGTCAGCCCAAGGCGCCACCCTGAAAGATCAAAAGGGTCAAGATGCGATTTGGTTGCATCTAGAAGCCCTGTCTCTTATACACATCTGACGCTGCCGACGATCGCATAAGT
>JAVLFR010000324.1:0-18159 GCA_046052785.1 Limnohabitans sp.
TTCTAGCTTCGTCGGCAGCGTCAGATGTGTATAAGAGACAGCATGGGCACCGTCGATAACAAACCCAAAGGCATCAAAATCATGCGCACGGTGAGTGCGGCCACCATGGCGTAGGTCACGGCGGACAGCCATCGAAATACTTCGCTGTCTTGATGAATGTGGTCCGACAACATGACGCCTGCCGCCCGACAAATATAGGTGCCAATGCAAGCCGCGCTCAGCGCCAGCCAGACACCCCAGCCTTGCAGATCGGCGTTCATGACGACACCTCGATCGAACGGGGGCGTAACCAACGACGGTCTATCCAATATGCGAGCGTCCCGGCCACCAAACCCGTCAGCAACAAGCTGCTGTCTGCATCCAACACATAAAACGCGGGCCCCATGAGGCAGCCCAATCCAATGGCAAGACGGTTGGCCCAAGGCTTCACATCCGTGAACGTCAGCAAGAAAAACAAGGGGTTAATGAACACCAAGCCCAGCGTGACAGCAGTGGGCACCCAGCCCGCCACGAAATAACCCAACACCGTGCCCATGGGCGATATCAACCAACACGGAAGTGCCAAGCCAATGAAGTAATTCATACGATGCTTGGGGTCTATGAAGGGAAACTCGCGCATTGAGACAGCCCAGGCTGTCATGGCCAGCATGTGTACCCACAGATACTGAAGTGGGTTGCGGTCGCGTCGATGAAATTGGGGAAAAAGTGTCACCACCATGGTGACAAAACGCGTTGAAGTCAGCGTCACGGCAAAGCCGATGGCCAAAAGGGATGCGCCAGAGATGAACATCTCCAACATCACCACTTGGCCAGGCAGCGCAAACATCAACAAACTCGTCAGTCCGGTCATCCAGACATCAAAGCCATGGGACTGGCTCATGGCCCCAAAGCCGACCATGCCGGCAAAAAGAACTAGGACGGGTGCACCCAAGGCGTCTCGGATGCCGCGCCAAAAGGCTTCGCGCCGATTGGCAAACCGACTCATTTCTGATTCATATTGCCTTTGAACTTACCGCCGCGTTGGATTTCCAACTCGTGGTATTCCAAGGTGCCAGACACTTTGCCTGTGCTGTGAATCAGCAAATGGTCTTTGCAGACGATGTCTTCGTTGAGTTCGCCATGCACATCGATTTCGCGGGCTCGCACTGTGCCAGTCACTTGGCCTTTGGTGCCAATCAACAAGTCATCAGCGATCAACTCGCCTGACACATTGCCATTGATCACAGCCTTGCCAGGCGCAGCAATAGAGCCCTTAAAAGTGACGCCCTCGCCGATGACGAGGTTGTTGTTGGTTGGATTGATATCAGCCATTCACTGCTCCTTAGATTGACGCCATCATACCTAAGCCAGTTAGCTAAGCCAGTCGCTGTCATGTATTTGTCGCCTATGATTTAAAAAATCCTAAATCTAACGAATTCATAGCCATTGCCGCGCCGTTTAATTTCCTAACCCACCTCTCTCCATCACATGACCACACCCCTACTCTTCCAACCCACCCGCATTGGTGACATCGAGGTGGCCAACCGCATCGTCATGGCCCCCCTCACACGAAGCCGCGCAGATGAAGCCCATGGCGATATTCCTGGCAGCGCCATGAATGTGGACTACTACCGCCAACGCAGTGGCGCAGGACTCATCATCAGCGAGGGCACACAAATCGCACCTGTGGGTAAAGGCTATATGGCTACGCCAGGCATATTTTCAGAAGCCCAAATTCAAGGATGGACTCACATCACGAAAGCTGTCCACGAAGCGGGCTCAAAAATCATGGCGCAAATTTGGCATGTCGGCCGCATCACGCACCCCCAGCTCACAGGTGGGGCGCACCCCGTTGCGCCATCGGCCATTCAACCCAAGGTGGTGGCTTACACGCACGAGGGCAAAGTCGATGTGCCCGTGCCACATGCCCTATCCGTGGCTGAAGTCAAAGAGGTCGTGCAGCAATTCCGTCAAGCTGCGGCCAATGCCATTCGCGCGGGTTTTGATGGGGTTGAAATTCACGGTGCCAACGGCTACTTAATTGATCAGTTCATTCGCGACGGCGCCAACCACCGAAACGACGAATACGGCGGTTCAGTTGAAAACCGCTGCCGCTTTGCACTGGAGGTGGTAGATGCTTGCGTGGCAGAAATTGGTGCGGGGCGTGTCGGCATTCGCTTGTCCCCCCTGACCAGCTTTAACGATGTGAAAGACAGCCATCCTCAAACCGTCTTTGCTCACCTGGTGCAAGAGCTGAACAAGCGGGGCATCGCCTTCATTCACTTCATCGAAGGTGAGACAGGTGGCCCACGGGATTTGACAAACTTTGACTATGCTTGGGCACGCCAAGCTTTCAAAGGCACTTACATTGGCAACAACGGCTATGACCGCCAAATGGCCATTGACGCCGTCGCATCAGGCAAGGCAGACGCCATTTCATTTGGCCGTTTGTTTATTGCTAACCCTGACTTGGTCGAGCGTTTGAAAATGAACGCCGCTTTGAATGAGGCCAACCCCAAAACCTTCTACACCCCAGGCCCTGTCGGCTACACCGACTACCCCACGCTCTAACTCAGAGATAAGAGAGGCACTCAATGAAATACCTGCACACCATGGTGCGCGTCACCGACCTAGAAACTTCCCTGCGTTTTTACCGCGATGCGCTGGGGCTCGCGGTGTTGCGCACCAAAGAGCATGCGCCTGGTCGCTTTACCTTGGTGTATCTCGCAGCGCCAGGCGACGCCGATGCGCAAGTCGAGCTGACTTACAACTGGGATGCCGAGGTCTATACAGGGGGGCGCAACTTTGGCCACTTGGCCTATGCCGTCGACAACATCTATTCAGCATGTGAGAAATTGCAAGCCCATGGCGTCAAGATTCTGCGTCCGCCCCGAGATGGGCGCATGGCCTTTGTGCGCTCGCCTGACGATATCTCGGTAGAACTCTTGCAACACGGCGAAGCCTTGCCACCTCAAGCACCTTGGATAGACATGCCCAATGTGGGCACTTGGTAAAACCACGCCGCCGAGAAGCCTCCTGACAGCATTGATGCAGCTAGAGAACTGGCTCTAAAGAGCAAAAGCTTCATGTTTTTTTCATAAACCATCGATAGCATTCGTGTGTTGTTTAAATTTTCTAGGAATGAACATGCAAGACCAAATCAAATCCCAAGTAGAAGCTTCCATCTCAGCCGCTTTCGAACTGGCCACCCTCTCTTTCTCTCAAGTCGAGCGTTTGACAGAGCTCAGCCTGGAGCAAGCCAAAGTCAACGCCGAGTTGGCCCAAGCTCAATTGACCTCTGTATTGGAAGTCAAAGACCCAGCTGCAGCGATTGAGTTGCTCAAGACCCAACTCGAGACCTCGGCTAAAAGCTTGGCTGGCTTTGCTGCCACGGCTTACGAGTTGACCCAAGAATTCCAAGCTGAGTCCGCTGCATTTGCCGAAGGCCACTTTGACCATGCACACCACGCAGCCAACCAAGCCATCCACGACAGCTTAGACAAAGCCCCCAAAGGTTCTGAAGCTGCTGTGAGCGCAGTCAAAGCTGCTGTGGACGTCAGCAACAAAGCCTTGGCTGAAGCCCGCAAAAACGCCAAGAAAACGGCTGAGTTGGCTCAAGAAAGCTTGGCCAAGTTGAAAGAGCACGCCCCCAAAGCGGCTGCCAAAGCACCCGTGCGCCGCAAAGCACGCGCTTAAGCGAGTTCAGTTTCAACAAAAAGGGTTCCTGTTGGAACCCTTTTTTATTAGGTGTACAAAGTGCTGAGCGATTAGCCAGGACACATGCTTGGCTTGTTATTTGCATGCGAGCAGATATCTCGCTTCAAAAAAACAACGAATGCATCGCAAGTCCTCACCTAGTAAAACTGCCCAAGCGCTCAAAATCGTGGTGGTCGTTCCTGACTTGGACATCCAAGATGCGAACGACGAGCACGCCGTGTCACAAGCCGAACGCTCGCGGGCGTTGCGCATAGGGTTGCTGGAAAGTGGTTTTAACCTGATTGCTTCTTTGCCTGCCGATGTATTTTTGTCCGACCGCATCCAGCAGCTGCAACCTGACCTCATCATCGTTGACGCCGAATCCGAAGCGCGTGATGCCCTAGAGCATGTGGTGTTTGCCACTCGCGATGCCCGACGGCCTATCGTGCTGTTCACCGACGACAACGACACCACCCACGTGCGCGACGCCGTGGCCGTGGGCGTCTCAGCTTACATCGTGGACGGACTCTCTAGTACCCGCATCCGACCCATCCTCGATGTGGCCATGGCCCGTTTTGAATACGAAGAACGACTCCGCGATGAACGCGATGACGCACGCCATGCCCTGCAAGAACGCACGGTGATTGAACGCGCCAAAGCCCTGCTGATGGCGCGTCAAGGTCTGAGCGAACAAGAAGCCTTCACCAAACTGCGCAAAGTCGCGATGGACAAAGGCTTGAAGATGGGTGAGGTCGCGCAACGCACCCTTGACATGGCAGACCTCTTGTCCTAGTTTGGTGCGCACCTCTTGGTGCAGATTCGATCAAACGCCCCAGCTTGGGGCGTTTTTTATGCGAGGGAACCCTTAACTTCTGGCACAGCTATTGCGTCATCGTCATTAAGAACCAATAACAGTTCAAGGACAAAGGCGTCCCCACCCATGCACCCCATGTGCATGCGGTGAGGACGCCTTTGTCGTTTCTACCCCCGTTTTTTATATAGGAGTGATGTCATGACGAAACTTTTGGAGACCCCCATGAGCCGCCGCAATATATTGCAAGCCGCCACCGCTGGCGCACTCACCATTGCCCCCGCCTTGCGGGCTGCGGTTTATGCCCAAGGCTCTGACAAGCCTGAAAAAGAAGAGATCAAGATCGGCTTCATTCCCCTCACCGACTGTGCGAGCGTCGTGATGGCTTCGGTGTTGGGGATTGATAAAAAATATGGCGTCAAGATCATCCCGTCCAAAGAGTCAAGCTGGGCAGGCGTACGCGACAAGTTAGTGAACGGTGAACTGGACTTTGCCCACGCGCTGTACGGCCTGATTTACGGTGTTCATATGGGTACGGCTGGCCCAAAGAAAGACATGGCCGTGCTGATGAACTTGAACCAAAACGGCCAAGCCATCACGCTTTCCAAGAAACTTGCCGACAAAGGCGCGGTGGATGCTGCAAGCCTAGCTAAACTGATGGCGACTGATAAGCGTGAATACACCTTCGCGCAAACCTTCCCCACCGGCACACACGCCATGTGGCTGTATTACTGGTTGGCCAGCGTGGGTGTGAACCCACTCAAAGACGCCAAGGTCATCACCGTGCCACCTCCGCAAATGGTGGCCAATATGCGCGTAGGCAACATGGACGGCTACTGCGTGGGCGAGCCTTGGGGCCACCGCGCCATTGCCGACGGGATTGGCATCACCGCGGCCACCACCCAAGATATTTGGCGTGACCACCCCGAGAAAGTGTTGGGTACCACAGGCGATTTCGTCAAAAAATATCCCAACACTGCACGCGCTGTGACGGCCGCTATTTTGGAGGCAGGTAAGTGGATTGACGCGGGCTTGCAAAACAAAATGAAGATGGCCGAAACCATCGCCGACAAAGCCTATGTCAACACGAGCGTCGACGTGATCAACCAACGTATCTTGGGTCGCTACCAAAACGGTTTGGGTAAAACCTGGGACGACCCTCACCACATGAAGTTCTTCAACGACGGCACGGCGAACTACCCCTACCTGTCTGACGGCATGTGGTTCCTCACGCAGCATAAGCGTTGGGGCTTGCTCAAAGACCACCCTGACTACTTAAAGGTGGCCAAAGAGATCAACCAAACCGAAATTTTCAAACAAGCCGCCGCTGCCAGCAAAACACCCGTACCCAAGAGTGACATGCGCAGCAGCAAGTTCATGGACGGCGTGGTGTGGGACGGCAAAGACCCCATGAAATACGCAGACAGTTTCAAGATTCACGCTTAAAGGTATTTGATGCCCACGTTTTTGAAAAACCTCTCATCACATGTGGTGCCACCCTTCATGGGTTTGGCACTGCTGGTGGGCATTTGGTCACTGGTGTCCATCACCAGCACGAACAACTTTCCCACGCCCACCGACACCTTCTGGCAAGCCGTGGATGTGTTCAGCAATCCCTTTTACAGCAATGGCCCTAACGACCAAGGTGTGGGATGGAACGTTTGGAGTTCGCTTAAGCGCGTGGCCCTGGGCTTTGGTTTGGCTGCGCTGGTTGGGATTCCACTTGGTTTCTTGATTGGTCGCTTTGATTTTTTATCACGCATGTTCAACCCGCTCATCAGCTTGTTGCGCCCTGTGTCACCTCTGGCTTGGTTGCCCATCGGTTTGTTGGTGTTCAAAGGTGCCAACCCAGCTGCCATTTGGACCATCTTCATTTGCTCGATATGGCCCATGGTGATCAACACCGCGGTGGGCGTGCAGCGCGTGCCGCAGGATTACATGAACGTTGCACGCGTGCTCAACCTCTCTGAGTGGAAAGTCGTCACCAAGATTTTGTTTCCAGCGGTGTTGCCCTACATGCTCACTGGCGTGCGCTTGGCCGTAGGAACGGCATGGTTGGTCATCGTCGCTGCTGAGATGTTGACGGGCGGCGTGGGCATCGGCTTTTGGGTCTGGGACGAGTGGAACAACCTGAACGTGAAAAACATCATCATCGCCATCTTTGTCATTGGCGTGGTGGGCTTGGTGTTGGAGTTCGCCCTGATCAAACTCGCCACAGCCTTCACCTTTGAGGAGGTGCAGTCATGAACGCGTCAATGACCACCAAGTATTTGCAAATTCAGGGCGTGGCCCAAACTTTTAAAACGGCTAAGGGCGATTTTCCTGCCCTGCGCCATATCAACCTGACTGTGAGCAAAGGCGAATTCGTCACCCTCATCGGTCACTCGGGTTGCGGCAAGTCCACTTTGCTCAACCTGATTGCGGGTTTGACCATGCCGACTGAAGGCAATTTGATTTGCGCCAACCGCGAAATCGCCGGCCCTGGGCCCGAGCGCGCGGTGGTGTTTCAAAACCACTCGCTCTTGCCCTGGCTCACCTGCTTTGAAAACGTCTACCTCGGCGTGGAGCGCGTGTTTGGACAAAGCGGTGTTGTAGACGGCAAACCCAAAGAGGACAAAGCGCAACTCACCCTCCGCACACATGCAGCCCTTGAAATGGTAAGCCTGAGCCACGCCGCCTTCAAACGCCCTGGCGAAATTTCGGGTGGCATGAAGCAACGCGTAGGCATTGCCAGAGCATTAGCCATGGAGCCACAGGTGTTGTTGATGGACGAGCCCTTTGGCGCGTTAGATGCGTTGACCCGCGCGAAGTTGCAAGATGAATTACTGGCCATCGTGGCCAACACACAAAGCACCGTGGTCATGGTGACGCACGATGTGGACGAAGCTGTCTTGCTGTCGGACAAGATTGTGATGATGACCAACGGCCCTGCCGCCACCATCGGCGAAGTGTTGCACGTGGACCTGCCAAGACCCCGCTCTCGCGTCACGCTGGCGGATGACCCCGCCTACTTGCATTACCGCAAAGCCGTGATTGACTTTTTGTACACGCGCCAAGCGCACGTTGAGAAACATTGAGGAGCATCGCATGACGCAAAAACTCAAACTCGTGATGGTGGGCAACGGCATGGCCGGCGTGCGCACGTTAGAAGAACTCATCAAACTCACGCCTGACCTCTACGACATAACTGTCTTTGGTTCAGAACCACACCCGAACTACAACCGCATTTTGTTGTCGCCCGTATTGGCGGGTGAACAAACCTTGGACGAAATCATCCTCAATCCCCTCGAGTGGTACAGCAACCACCACATCACCTTGCACACCAGCTCGACCGTGACCGAGGTGGACCGCGTCAAACGCCTGGTGCATGCCACCAACGCCGCAGGCGAAGTTCAAAGCGCAGCCTATGACCGTTTGATTTTGGCCACTGGCTCCAACCCCTTTATCCTGCCCGTACCGGGTCGCGAATTGGACGGCGTGCTGGCCTACCGCGACATCGCTAACACACAGGCCATGATTGATGCAACCACTCAATACAAACACGCTGTGGTGATTGGGGGCGGGTTGCTGGGTCTGGAAGCGGCCAACGGTTTGATGAAGCGTGGCATGAACGTCACCGTAGTGCACGTGGGCGAATGGCTCATGGAGCGTCAGCTCGACAAAGTCGCAGGCGGCTTATTGCAACGCTCGCTCGAAGAACGCGGTATGCAATTCCGAATGCAGGCGCACACCCAAGAATTATTGGCAGACAAAAACGGGCGTGTGTCGTCGGTGTTATTCAAAGACGGCTCACACGTCCCTGCAGAGTTGGTAGTGATGGCCGTGGGCATTCGCCCCAACACGGCGCTGGCCGAAAAGATGCACCTGCATTGCGAGCGCGGCATTGTGGTCAGCGATACGCTGCAAACAATAACCGACCCACGTATTTACGCTGTCGGCGAGTGTGCAGCACACCGCGGCATTGCCTATGGCTTGGTGGCACCTTTGTTTGAACAAGGCAAAGTACTGGCCAACCATTTGGCCGAGTTTGGCATTGGCCGCTACACCGGCTCGCTCACGTCAACCAAACTCAAAGTCACTGGCATTGATTTGTTCAGCGCCGGTGACTTCATGGGCAGTGACGATGGCAGCACCGAAGAGATTGTGTTGAGCGACCCGCACGAAGGCGTGTACAAAAAACTCGTCATCCGTAACGACCAATTGGTGGGTGCGTGTTTGTACGGCGACACCGTGGACGGCAGCTGGTATTTCAAGCTGCTGCGCGATGGCCGCAGTGTGGCTGACATTCGCGAGAAGCTGATGTTTGGCGAATCCAATATTGGCGACGTGGGCCATGAAGGCCACAGCAAAGCCGCCAGCATGCCCGACGATGCTGAGGTGTGCGGTTGCAACGGCGTGAAAAAAGGTGCGATTTGCAAAGCCATCAAAGACAAAGGCCTATTCACCTTGGATGAGGTGCGCAAGCACACCAAGGCCAGCGCCTCATGCGGTTCCTGCACTGGCTTGGTCGAACAGATTTTGATGTTCACCGCGGGTGGTGACTACTCGGCTACGCCGAAGAAAAAAGCCATCTGCGGTTGCACCGAGCACAGCCATCAAGAAGTGCGCGACGCGATTTCGCAAAACAAGCTGTTGACCAACGACGCGGTATTTGAATTTTTAAATTGGAAAAAACCAAGCGTTGACGCCAAGGCCACAGGCTGCGCCACGTGTCGCCCTGCCATCAACTACTACCGCATGAGCAGCTGGCCCAAAGAAGCCTTGGACGACCCGCAAAGCCGCCTCATCAACGAACGCAGCCACGCCAACATTCAAAAGGACGGCACCTACAGCGTCATCCCACGCATGTGGGGTGGTGAGACCACCGCCGATGAATTGCGCCGCATTGCTGACGTGGTTGACAAGTACAAGATTCCAACAGTCAAGGTCACGGGCGGTCAACGCATTGACTTGCTAGGCGTGAAGAAGGAAGACCTGGTCAATGTTTGGAAAGACATTGGTATGCCCAGCGGGCATGCGTATGCCAAAGCCCTGCGCACGGTCAAAACCTGCGTGGGCAGCGAGTGGTGCCGCATGGGCACACAAGACAGCACGAAAATGGGTAAGGACCTTGAGAAAGCCATGTGGCGCATGTATGCCCCACACAAGGTGAAGTTCGCCGTGTCGGGCTGCCCGCGCAACTGCGCAGAGGCAGGCATCAAAGACGTGGGCATCATCGGTGTGGATAGCGGCTGGGAGATGTACATCGCGGGCAACGGCGGCATCAAAACCGAAGTGGCTGAATTCTTTGTGAAAGTCAAAACCTCAGAAGAAGTGATGGAGTACACCGGCGCCTTCATGCAGCTTTACCGTGAAGAAGGCTGGTACCTTGAGCGCACCGTGCATTACGTCAAACGCGTGGGCATGGACTACGTGAAGAAAAAAATCTTGGACGATGAAGCTGGCCGAAAAGCCTTGTGGGCACGCTTGCAATTTACGCTTGAGGGAGAACCCGACCCTTGGTTTGAGTTCGACAAAGCGCAAGTCGATACGCGCCAATTTGAAGCCATCACCGTTTAAGGACATACACCATGACCGAATGGAAAGTTATTTGCAAAGTTGACGATATCCCCGTGCTGGGCGCTCGTCGCGTACAACGCACCAAGGGCGTCGAAGTGGCGATATTTCGCAACGCCGAAGACAAAGTGTTTGCCCTGCTAGACCAATGTCCGCACAAGCGCGGCCCCTTGAGCCAAGGCTTGGTATTTGGTGAAACCGTAGTGTGCCCGTTGCATAACTGGCACATCGGTTTGGTGGATGGCTGCGCCCATGCGCCTGACGAAGGGTGCACCACCCCCTTTGCAGTTCATGTGGCAAACGGCGAAGTGGCCTTGGATGTGAACGAGCTGAACACGCTCGCCATCAACGACGTCCCCCTCGCGAACTAACGTCGCCCATCGGCCCCCAAGAGCACATGAAAGAAACGCGTTCAACCTGCCCATACTGCGGAGTGGGCTGCGGCGTGATCATTGAATCAAACGCGGGCCATATCACCGGCGTACGCGGTGATCCTGCTCACCCAGCCAACTTTGGGCGCTTGTGCAGCAAGGGCGCTTCGCTGCACCTGAGCGCCGGCCCCGTGATGGCCGCGCAAACGCGTTTGCTGCAACCCATGCGTCGCTTGGTACGCGGTGGCAGCTTACAGCCCGTAGCGTGGGACAGTGCCATGCAACTGGCTAGTCACACGCTTGCGAATATCGTGCGCCAGCACGGGTCAGATGCCCTTGGGTTTTACGTATCAGGACAGTTGCTGACCGAAGACTATTACGTCTTTAACAAACTTGCCAAAGGTTTATTGGGCACCAACAACATCGACACCAACTCACGCCTGTGCATGAGCAGTGCAGTGGCGGGCTACAAACTGACCTTGGGTGCCGACGCCCCACCCGCGTGTTACGACGATGTGATGCACGCCAATTGTTTGTTCATCGCAGGCAGCAACGCCGCTTACGCGCACCCTGTGCTGTTCAGACGAATTGAAGACGCACGCGCAAAAAACCCCAACCTCAAAATCATCGTAGCCGACCCACGCCGCACCGACACCGCCAGTAGCGCAGACCTGCACTTGGCGTTGCAGCCCGGCACGGACGTGATCTTGTTTCACGGCATGTTGCATGTGATGTTGGCCGAGGGATGGATGAACCGCGCATACATCGCAGCGCACACCGAGGGCTTTGACGCACTACAAACCTTGGTGACCGACTACCCACCCGCTCGCGTTCAGGAGGTGTGCGGCATCTCACCAGAACAACTGCTGCAAGCCACACGTTGGTTTGCAGGCGTGCCCGAGCCCAGCCGTAGTTACACACCCAACCCAGCATGGCGCACGCTCAGCTTGTATTGCCAAGGTTTGAACCAATCGACCAGCGGTACCGCTAAAAATGCATCACTCATCAACCTCCATTTAGCAACGGGCCAGATTGGCCAAGCGGGCGCAGGCCCCTTTTCCCTCACGGGCCAACCCAACGCCATGGGTGGACGCGAAGTGGGCGGTTTGGCCAACCTCATCAGCGCGCACCGCGACATGAGCAAGCCAGAGCACCGGGCTGAAGTGGCCGCCTTGTGGGGCGTTGACGATGTGCCCTCAAGGCCGGGAAAAACTGCTGTAGAAATGTTTGAAGCGGCCGCAGAGGGAGAAATCAAAGCCCTGTGGATTGCTTGCACCAACCCTGCGCAATCCATGCCCGATCAAGCCACAGTGCGTCGCGCATTAGAGCGCGCAGAATTTGTAGTGGTACAAGAGGCCTTTGCCAGCGCCGAGACCTGCAACTTTGCCGACTTGCTGCTTCCTGCGACCACTTGGGGTGAAAAAGAAGGCACCGTCACCAACAGCGAGCGTCGCATCACGCGGGTACGAGCCGCTGTACCGGCCCCTGGCCAAGCCAAACATGATTGGCAAATTGTGGTGGACTTGGCAGCGCGTTTGCGTGCAGAGCCTGGCATGCCCTCCAAGAAAGACGGCCTGCACATGGCCTACACCTCACCCGAAGCAATTTGGATCGAACACCGTGAATCCACCCGAGGCCGTGACCTGGACATCACGGGCCTCAGCTATCCACACTTAGAGCAAACACCTGAGCAGTGGCCGATGCGCGAAGGCGCATCGCACGGACAAGCACGCCTGTATGAGAGCGGTATTTTTGCAACAGAAAATGGACGAGCCAAATTTGCTGCCATCCCCTATGTACCGACCTCAGAGGTGCGTGAATCGCGCTATCCGTTTTCGCTCAACACGGGTCGCTTGCGCGACCATTGGCACGGCATGACTCGCACAGGATTGGTGGGAAAACTGTTCGGGCACGTGCCCGAGCCCGTGGTGCAACTGCACCCCGACGACATGTCACGTTTGGGTTTGGCAGAGGGCAGCTTGGTGCACGTCACCAGCAAGCGCGGATCCATCGTTTTACCAGCGAATGCCAGTAAAGAATTAAGCAGTCACCAAGCTTTCATCGCCATGCATTGGGGCGCGTCTTATCTGAGCGGACGTGACCACCAAAACAAACTGCTCGCAGGTGTGAACGCCCTGACCACATCGGCCTATTGCCCCTCATCAAAGCAGCCTGAGCTCAAGCACGCTGCGATCAAAGTTCTCAAGGCTGAATTGCCTTGGACCATGTTGGCTGTGGCGTGGTTGCCAGAGCATCAAGCACATACCGTGGTGCAAGCACTGCGAGCACGCATGGTGCAGTTTGAGTTTGCCAGTTGCGTGCCCTTCGGCGGCGAAGCCTCCTTAGACGGTCAAACCAATGGCGCTGCACGCCTAGGCGTACTCATGCGTGCCGCCTGTAGCGAACCCCCAGCGATGGCACTGCTCCAAGACATCGAACAACTGTTGGGTCTCCATGGTCCTGATTGCCTGCGCTATGTGGATGCCACCCGCAGCCAACTGCGCAGCATGCGCCTGCATCACAGCGAAGCTCCCCATAATAAAAACACCCAGTTGGACGCCTTCCTCATTGCTGGCAACACATCAGCGGAAAATTGGCTCAAAGCGCTGTTGCAAAACCAAGTGTCCACGCTGGCATATGGCCGCCGCTTGCTGATGACCGGCAGCAAGCCACCTTTGCCATTGGTTGATGCAGGTCACACCGTGTGCAGTTGCGTGGGCGTGAAAGACATTGCCATTCACCAACAACTCAAAGTTTGCGAAGGCGATAGCGAGCAACGCTTGGCATCGCTACAGGGTTCGCTCAAATGCGGAACCCAGTGCGGCTCATGCGTGCCTGAGCTACGCCGCATGATTCAACTCAGCGAAAGCACAATATGACTCACTTGCAAAAGAAAGCACAACCCCACGTCACCCTGGTAGGCGCAGGCCCAGGCGACCCTGAGTTGATGACACTTAAAGCGGTCAAAGCCATTGCTGCGGCCACCGTGCTGTTAGTCGACGATTTGGTGAGCGACGCCATCGTGGCCTATGCGTCTGCCAACGCACGCATCATCTATGTGGGCAAACGCGGTGGCTGCAAATCCACCCCGCAAGCCTTCATTGAAAAACTCATGCTCCAAGAAGCCATGAACGGTGAGAACGTGGTGCGTCTGAAGGGCGGAGACCCCTTCATCTTTGGTCGTGGTGGTGAAGAGGTCGAACACTTACAACAAGAAGGCGTAAAAGTCAGTGTGATCAACGGAATCACCGCCGGCTTGGCTGGCGTTACCTCGCTGGGGGTACCACTGACACACCGCGCGCATGCACATGGTGTACTGTTCATCACGGGCCACGCCCAAAAAAATGCCACGGATGCCGTCGATTGGGTCGCCTTGTCACACACAGCGGCGCAAGCCAAACTCACGCTGGTCATCTACATGGGCATGGGTGGCTCAGCGCAACTGCAGGAATGGCTGTTGCATGGACTAGCCAGGCACACACCTGTGGCTGTGATTCAACACGTGAGCTTGCATGCACAACGTCATGTCATCTGCACGCTGGATCAACTGCACCTCACCGTGGTACGAGAGCGGATGGCCAGCCCTGGCGTCATCGTGGTGGGCGATGTATTGCAAGGCTTGCTACACGTGGCACAAAACAGCCAAAGCCTTGCCGCAGCAGCTTAAACATTTTCAACAAACCAAGGAGTGAGCATGAACCGCCTCAATGTGACAGAAAAAATTATCAGTTCCAAAGTGTCTAAAGGCATCAAGTGGGATGATGTAGCCCAAAAAGTAGGTCTATCCAAAGAGTGGACCACCGCCGCTTGCTTAGGTCAAATGACCTTGGATGCCAAACAAGCCGAGATTGTCGGCAAGATTTTTAGCCTCAATGCCGAAGAACAAAAGTGGCTACAAGTGGTGCCCTACAAAGGCTCTTTACCCACACCTGTGCCTACCGACCCGTTGATTTACCGCTGGTACGAAATCGTTAGCGTTTACGGAACCACCATCAAAGAACTGATTCATGAAGAGTTTGGCGACGGCATCATGAGCGCGATTGACTTTTCAATGGATATCGTACGTCAACCCGACCCAAAAGGCGATCGCGTGAATGTCGTGCTGTCTGGTAAGTTCTTACCTTACAAACAATACTGATCAGAAGATCATGACTTGATCTGGCTGGCCCGTAGGGCAATGCTGATGGCTTTGGCCTTGCCTTCGTAGAAGCGGTCTAGGCGCCAATCTCTCATCACCTCAATCAACAAATTGAAATCATCCATCCCCAAGTCATACATTTGTTTGAGAGAAAAGTCCGTTTCGGTCTCTAGCGCTAAGATCAATTTTGACAATGCCACTGAAACGTCTGAGCTGGGATCGGTTTCAATGAATTTTCTAGCTTTTTTAATGGCGCGCATGGGTCATCCCTATCAGTTTTTGTTCACATGAATTATGAGCTTCGATCTTTAGGATGTTGAAAATTTAATCAAAAAATTCATGTCATAAATCCGAAACATTAAAGTCACAATTGTTTGCCACAGTGAGACACTCCATCACAGGCTCTAAATTGCTCAAACCTAATTCATCACCCCATGTCGCCTCACAACCCCCTTACCAAGTCCCGATTCAACCTCGTTGGAAAAAAGGGCCTTGTGCTCGGTCTTGCCAACGAGCACAGCATTGCGTGGGGGTGCGCGCAAGCCGCAAAATTACAGGGCGCAGAGATTGTCGCCACCTGCTTAAACGACAAGGCGCGCCACTACGTGCAGCCGCTCACCGACCCCTTGGGCATTGATCTCATGACTTGCAACGTGGAAGAGCCGGACGCCATGCAACAACTTGTGGCCTGCGCTCTAGATAAGTTGGGTCACTTCGACTTTGTGATTCACTCGATTGCTTGGGCCCCCTTGGAAGATTTGCACGCCAACGTCATTGACACCAGCAGCGAGGGATTTGCGCGCGCCATGGAGGTGTCTTGCCATTCGTTTGCCACGTTGGCCAAACTGTGCAGCCCCCACATGCCCAAAGGCGGCAGCTTGCTGACCATGAGCTATTTAGGGGCGCAAGGTGTGGTGCCCCACTACGGTCTGATGGGCCCAGTCAAAGCGGCCTTGGAATCTTTGGTGCGTTACATGGCCTTGGAGTTGGGTGGTCAAGGTATACGCGTACATGCTGTCTCGCCTGGTCCCATCTTGACGCGCGCCGCATCAGGCATTGAAAACTTTGATGAGCTGATGAAGCACAACATGGCCAAAGCCCCACTGGGACGCTTGGTCAGCTTAGAAGAAATTGCCGATCTCGCCACCTTTTTGTGCACCGACGCCTCCAGCGGCATGACAGGCCAAACCATTTTTGTCGATGCGGGGTGCCACGCCGTGGCTTGACCCATGAGGACACCAACCCAAGGCATTGCCCTGATCACCGGAGCCAACGTGGGCATTGGCCGTGTCACCGCCATCGAATTAGCGAAGGCTGGCTATCAAGTCATCATCGCGGGCCGCTCGCTAAATCGAACACAAGCGACTCTTGATGAGATTCAAGCACTGCCCAACAGCCGCCCCGCCCTCTTTTTGCCATTAGATTTAGCCAGCTTATCGTCGGTGCGTTCTTGTGCCACAGCTTTCACTGCCTTGAATTTACCGCTCCACTTGCTGGTCAACAACGCAGGGGTTGCAGGCGCGCGCGGTCTAACCCTCGATGGGTTTGAAATGACGTTTGGCGTCAACCATCTAGGACATTTTTTGCTGACGCAATTGCTACTGCCCCACTTGATCGCTGCCGCACCTGCCCGCGTGGTGACAGTATCGAGTCGCGCGCACAAACGCACCTCTGGCATAAATTGGGAAGATATGCGCCGGCCCACCCACAGCACAACAGGCATTCGGGAATATGCCAACTCCAAATTGGCCAATTTGCTGTTCAGCGCAGAGCTGGCCAAACGTCTCAAGGGCACGCAAGTATCGACCTATTCGCTGCACCCTGGCGTAGTCGACACAGAGATTTGGCGCGCCTTGCCAAACTGGGCTCGCCCACTGCTGCGCTTGCGTGGCTTGCTGAGCGCCGAAGAAGGCGCACTTACCACTTTGCACTGTGCCTTGCATGCGCCGCAGAGTGAGACGGGGCTCTACTACGCAGACAGCCAGGCCATCGCCCCAGCACCCTTAGGCCAAGACGCTGAACTCGCACGTGCCCTGTGGGAGCGCAGCGAAGCTTGGGTTTGACAGATAATTGGCAAAATCACCAATAGATTGATCCAATTAATTTCAGGAATTCAGCTTGCTATTTGACCATTGTGCCGAGTGCCAAAGTTGCTGCCGTGTTGATGCAGGCTTTGGGTCACTAGAAATTACGCTCACTCAAGTTGAGACTCAAGTTTTTCATCATTTGTGCATCGAAGACAGATGCACACACCTCGGCGCACAAGGCTGCAAATTAGGCGATGACAAGCCCCTGAGTTGCAAGCTCTACCCCTTGTCTTTTGACCCCACGGACAAGACGTATTATTTCGATGCGGCCTGTCCTTTGCTACCCGAGTACACACGGCAGCTGAAAAATCCAGCCAGCGAAGCCGCCACACATTTGAAGCAAATGAATCAGCTGCTGATGCAACTCACCGACACAGATGCGGATTTTTTAAAACGAAATCACCAAGTCGATTTGGATTTTTTCGAATTAACCCCGTTACCGAAAACCAGTTACCTCCAAAATAAGTCATGACCGATTACCGATCCAACGTGCTTGAGCGCGAAGAAGCAGTCACCGACGACACCACTACCGACTCGCCCTTGCACGTGGGCTACCAAAGTTGGAATCGCGACAATTTATGCGTGGAAAGTTACCACGACAATATCCTGTACTACACCTCGCGCTGGGACGCGTTGTGCCCCTATGTCGATGTCACCCCAGAAATGCTGGCGATGGCCAAAAAGCCATTCATTGTGTATGCCGTGCCCCCTGAAAGTGCATATGGGGTACCCATCAATGACAAGTACGGCTTGGTTCATGTTGCAGCTCCTGACTTTTGGACAGAGCCCAGACGACAACGAAAATTCAAAGAGCTCGAAAAGCTCTGCCGCTCCCTCACCGTGACCGAGTCAGTTGTGCCAGGTGCCCATCTCTCATTTGACGATGTGTATGAGATGGGTGGTATTCACTTTGAAAATTACTACATCCACTCGGACGAGGTGGAAGGCTTCATAGACTACATCCAGCATCTGGATGTCTTGATCATTCGCGCTTTTGCTGAAAACGGCGACTTGGTATTAACTGATGTGTCGGTGCTACTGCCTGAAAGAAGCCAAGTCTACGGAAGCTTTTGCCAGTGGAATCCTGCCTACAAAAAGTATTCACCAGGGATTTTTGCTTGTCTGTTGGCATCCCAGTGGGCGGCCAAGAATGGCTACCGTCACTACAACCTCGGCCCTGTTGATGACTACGGCTACAAGGCTTTGTTTGTGACAGACTTTGAGCCCATTTTTGCGGTTGCAGTGACCGACGTTAACCATCCTTTAGCACGCGATGCAACCTCGCCACTTCACACCGACTTCACACCCGCCGTTTGGAACCGCATCCATCGGCATGTTGAATCTAGGTCAGCGTTGCCTTAAAAACTGTGCTTGTCGTCAAAAGCATCGTCGTAGTCAAAAAATAGCTCTTCGCCTGTCTTGATTTTTTTCAAGGCGACGATGTCGCCACTCTTTTCATACCTCACATTGGGCTTTTTGGAATGGTTCATGTAAAACGCCAAGTTCATGGCGTTCAAACCA
>JAVLFR010000325.1:0-4176 GCA_046052785.1 Limnohabitans sp.
CGGTTTTGCCCGACTCAGGTGGACTCGAAATGTCGATCGCCAACACATATTCAGCGCCCATCTGGCGGGCATAACGCACGGGCACGGGCGACACCAAACCGCCGTCGACAAACTCTCTGGCGCCAATGCGAACAGGCTCAAACACCGATGGCACAGAGCTGGACGCGCGCACGGCTGTGCCAATATCGCCGCGTTGAAACAAAATGCCCTCGCCCGTTTTCAAATCTGTGGCCACGATGCCCAGGGACATCTTGAGTTCTTCAATACGGCGCCCCCCCGTTTGTTTGCTGATGTAGCGTGCCAGGCCATCGCCTCGCATCATGCCGCGCCCCAGCAAGGGCACCGTCCAGTCAGTGATGGTGGCCTCCTCCATCGTCTCGGCGGCTTTTTGCAACTGCGCGCCGTCTTTACCGCTGGCATAAAACGCTGCCACCACGCTACCCGCCGAAGTGCCAACCACCAAGTCGGGCTTGAGGCCCGCCTCTTCCAAGACCTGAATCACCCCCACGTGGGCAAACCCGCGGGCCGCGCCGCCGCCCAAGGCCAAGCCAAACTTAGGCGCACGCTTGGGTTGAAACACGGGCGCATCGGGCTTGACATCCGACACAGGTGCTGTCTGGCCTTGAATAGGGCCTTGAATGGGACCTTGAGACGCACAACCGGTTAGCAGGGCCACACACATGGCCAATATCCATCGCAAAATCATCTCAACACCTTTACACAACTATGAGTGGAGCGGCATTGTCCTACGGCCCATCCCACAGCCTGACATCCCTGATAATTGACGTTAACGTAAACGTCAACACAATTTCATTTTCTGGGAGACCCTCATGGACATCAAAGGCAAAGTTTTCATCGTCACCGGCGCAGCCTCAGGCTTAGGTGAAGGCACAGCGCGGGCGCTCGCAGCCAAAGGCGGCATCGTGGTCATCGCTGACATGCAAGCCGACAAAGGCGAAGCTGTGGCCAAAGAAATTGGCGGCGCCTTTGTGACATGCGATGTGAGCAACGAAGCCCAGGCCCAAGCCGTGGTGGCGAAAGCCGTCTCACTCGGGAAATTGATGGGGTTGATCAACTGTGCGGGTGTCGCGCCTGCCGAAAAAACCGTGGGCAAAAACGGTGCCCATGCACTCAGTTCCTTCACCCGCACCCTCACCATCAACTTGGTGGGCAGCTTTAACATGATTCGCTTGGCCTCCGAAGCCATGTGCCACAACGAACCCGAAACCACGGGCGAACGTGGTGTGTTGATCTCCACCGCATCGGTGGCTGCCTACGACGGCCAAATTGGCCAAGCCGCTTACAGCGCCTCCAAAGGCGGCATCGTGGGCATGACCCTGCCCATCGCCCGCGACCTGGCCCGCAACGGCATTCGCAACATGACCATCGCCCCCGGCATCATGGGCACGCCCATGTTATTTGGCATGCCCCAAGACGTGCAGGACGCCCTCGCCGCAGGTGTACCCTTCCCTTCACGCTTGGGCACACCACAAGACTACGCCAAGCTGGTCCTGCACATTTTTGAAAATGATTTGCTCAACGGTGAGGTGATTCGCTTGGATGGGGCCATTCGATTGGCACCAAAGTAAATCAATACCCGCTCAAATCCAACAAAAGGGTGAAGCCTAAAATCAGGCTTCACCCTTTTCATTTATGGCCATCCCCCAACACTTCATTCAAGAACTCCTCGCCCGCGTTGATGTGGTCGAGGTGGTGGGTCGCTATGTGCAACTCAAAAAGGGGGGCGCCAATTTCATGGGACTGTGCCCGTTCCATGGCGAGAAGTCGCCGTCGTTTTCGGTGAGCCCCACCAAACAGTTTTTTCATTGCTTTGGTTGCGGCAAAAACGGCAATGCGATTGGCTTCTTGATGGACCATGCAGGCATGACTTTCGTCGAGGCCGTCAAGGACTTGGCGCAAAACATCGGCATGCAAGTACCCGAAGACGATGCCTCACCCCAAGACCGCGAGCGAGCGGCGCAACAACGCCACAAGCAAGCCACCCTGACCGATGTGCTCGAAAAAGCGGGTGAATCATTTCGCAAACATTTGCGCAACTCGCCCAAGGCTATTGAATATTTGAAAGGCCGCGGCCTGAGCGGCGAAATTGCCAAACAGTTTGGCCTGGGCTATGCACCCGAAGGTTGGCGCAGCCTGGCCAGCGTGTTCCCCGACTACCAAGACCCTTTGCTGGCTGAGAGTGGCTTGGTCATCGTCAACCAAGAAGACGGCGAAGAAGAAAAACGCTACGACCGCTTTCGTGACCGTGTGATGTTCCCCATCCGCAACGTCAAAGGCGAATGCATTGGTTTTGGGGGGCGCGTGTTGTTTGAGGGTACCCCCAAGTACCTCAACTCCCCCGAGACGCCCGTGTTCAGCAAGGGCCGCGAGTTGTATGGTCTGTTTGAAGCCCGCAATGCCTTGCGCGACATGGGCTATGCCTTGGTGACCGAGGGCTATATGGACGTGGTAGCTTTGGCGCAGCTCGGCTTTCCCAACGCGGTGGCTACCTTGGGCACAGCTTGCACGACCGACCATGTGCAAAAGCTGTTTCGCTTCACCGACAACGTGGTGTTCAGCTTTGACGGCGATGGCGCAGGCCGCCGCGCCGCTCGCAAAGCACTCGATGGTGCTTTGCCTTATGCCACCGACGTGCGCAGCGTGAAGTTTTTGTTCTTACCCGCGGAACACGACCCCGACAGCTACATCCGCGAATTTGGCAAAGACGCCTTTGCCCATTGCGTGACCGAGGCCATGCCCTTGAGCCGCTTTCTCATCGAAGTGGCCCGCGATGGCTGCGACCTGCACACGGCCGAAGGTCGCGCTCATATGGCCAGCAACGCCAAGCCCCTGTGGATGGCCTTGCCTGATGGTGCGCTCAAGCGCCAGTTGCTGAGTGAAATTGCCGACTTGGCCGACTTGGGTACCCACGAACTGCAAGACCTTTGGATGCCAGCCGCGCCCAGCGCTGGGCCCGCACGCTCTGGTGAATTTAAAAAGTCATCCAAATTCAAACCCCGTGAATCTTTTGCGCCCAAGACCTACAAACGTGGCACACGCCTGATTCCGCAAGGCCGCGCCGACCACGCCGCACGCGTGTTGCTCTCACATATGGACTTGTGGCAAGACCTCTCCACCGAAGACCACAAGCTTCTGTGCGAGTTGGCTCCACCCCACGGATCACTGTTTGTGTGGCTAGATCAGCAACACCACGAGCATGGCAGCCAAGCCTGGGGCGCATTGCGTGAAGGCCTGCGCGAACACGACTTTGAAGAACTTGCGCTGCGCGTAATGGCCACCGCGTTTACGCCCCTGTTGGACGATGAGGGGCAGCCCATGCCCGAGAGCCAGACACCTGAACAGCAACACAAAGAGGCAGGACTCGAGTTGCGTGGCATTTTGAACAAAATTTTGTTTGAAAGCCTCGATGCGCAAATGAAAGAGGCCATTGCCGAAGCGACATCGGATCCCACGGCGATGCAGCGCTACAAAGCGCTGTTTGAACGGCGTAAGCTGCTGGGTCAAATACCGCAAAAACTGGTCGAAAGCCACGATTGATGCGCCTGTGGCCCTTTGTGGGCCACTATTTTGGGTATAATCCTTCTACAGCAAGTGCGACAGCAGCACCTCCGGGCTCGGCCAACCGTGACACAAGCGCACGACTCGCCACCTCACCGCAAGGACTGCACACCAAATGTTCGCCCAATCCGCTTGCTTCTAGAGGTTCACTTTTCATCCCCCTTTGTCTTTTTTCCCGCGTCGGGTTTGTCGACGCTGTGTATTTGTTTCTTTGATGTCTAGGAGTTTTCATGCCTGTTGACCGCAAGTCCAAGAAGCCTACCAAGCCAGTGGCTAAGAAGGTCGTTGCCAAACCTGTGAGCAAAAAGCCAGCACCCGCTGCGCCAAAAGCTGCAGCCAAGCCTGCCGTCAAAGTTGCTGCCAAGGCAGTTACGAAGTCAGTCGCCAAGCCCGTTGCAAAAACCTCTGCCAAACCGGCAGTTAAAGCAGCTGTTCAACCAGCCGCTAAGCCAGCAACGAAAGCCAAGTCAGTGCCCGTCACCAAAACAACAGCTGTGTCAAAACCAGCCTCAAAAACCACCACCAAAACAATCCCCAAAGCCAAGGCTGAGGACACGAAGAAAAAACCATCGGCTGATGAATCTCACGCGCCTAAAG
>JAVLFR010000326.1:0-2457 GCA_046052785.1 Limnohabitans sp.
AGCTCAAGGGCGCGCCCTTCGAGGCCATGGGCGTCTCGCTGGTGTTCCACCCGCGCAACCCCTATGTGCCCACGGTGCACATGAACGTGCGCATGATTGCCGCCACGCCAGCCCAAGGCGCCACGGTGGCCTGGTTTGGCGGTGGCATGGACCTCACGCCTTACTATGGCTTTGCCGAAGACGCCACGCATTTTCATCATGTCTGCCATGACGCGCTGCAGCCGTTTGGCCAAGACTTGTACCCCCGCTTTAAAACCTGGTGTGACGACTATTTCTGCAACAAGCACCGCAGCGAACAGCGCGGCATTGGCGGCATATTTTTTGACGACTTCTCTGAGCTGGGTTTTGAGCGCAGTTTTGACATGCTCAAAAGTGTGGGCGATGCTTTGTTGGGCGCCTATTTGCCCATTGTGGAGCGCCGCATGCACACGCCCTATGGCGAACGAGAGCGTCAACATCAGTTGTACCGCCGCGGACGCTATGTGGAGTTCAACCTGGTGTGGGACCGTGGCACGCACTTTGGCTTGCAGTCAGGCGGGCGCACAGAATCTATTTTGTTGTCCATGCCGCCTTTGGTGAGCTGGTCTTACCAGCAACAGCCTGAAGCAGGCACGCCAGAGCATGCCTTGCTGCAAGATTTTTTGGTACCGCGTGATTGGCTGACGTGACCCCCATTCACCGACTGGGCATGTTTGGCGGCGCGTTTGACCCGCCGCACATCGCGCACATCGCGCTGGCTCAGCATGCGGTTGCTCAATTTGCTTTGGATGCACTGCACATCATCCCCACGGGCGACGCTTGGCACAAAGATCGTGCGCTCACGCCGTCGCCGCATCGTTTGGCCATGAGCCGCTTAGCCTTTGCCCAGGTGCCGCGCACGGTGGTGGATGCGCGCGAAATCGACCGCTTGGGGGCGACCTACACCGTCGACACCTTGCAAGCCCTGCAATCCGAGTACCCCGATGCGAGGCTTTTTTTGTTCATCGGCGCTGACCAAGCGAATGCGTTTCAAACCTGGCACCGCTGGCGCGACATTTTGAGCTTGGCCCAAGTGGTTGTGGCCCATCGTCCCCTGAGCGGGCAAGAAAGCACGGCCAGTCAATGGCACAATGCAGTATCTCCCGATGTACAACGCTTGGACATGCCGAGCCTGAATGTAAGTGCCACTGCGATTCGCGCGCATGTCGCACAAAGCCCCCATCCAGTCCCCCAAGTGCCCGCGTGGTTGCCTGCAAATGTGCAGCACTACATTGAAAAACACAGCCTTTACAGATCTACCGAATGACCGAAACCTCCGCCAAAAAAGATGTCCAAAAACTGCAACGCACCGTCGTGGATGCGCTAGAGGACGTCAAAGCCCAAGAGCTCGTGGTGTTTGACACCGAGCATTTGTCTTCTTTGTTTGAGCGGGTGATCGTGGCATCGGGCACCTCCAACCGCCAAACCAAAGCCTTGGCGGCCAGCGTGCGCGACAAGGTGCGCGACGCTGGATTTGGCAAACCTCGCATCGAAGGTGAAGACAACGGGGAATGGATCATTGTGGATTGCGGCGCGGTCGTGGTGCACGTCATGCAGCCCACCATTCGCAGTTACTACAACCTTGAAGAAATTTGGGGCGAAAAGCCTGTGCGCTTGAAGTTTGGGGCACCCAAGCCTGTCAAAGCCCCTGAGCCTGAAGAGGCACCCGCCAAGAAATCAGCTGGCAAAAAGCCCGCCGCCAAGAAAACAGCGACTACCGACAAAAAGCCAGCTGCTCGCTCAACTGCTGGCCCACGCAGTGCCACTTCACGCAGTGCCACTTCACGCAGCGATACAGCCAAGCCAGCCGCTCGCAGCTCCTCGACGCGCGGTCCCGTGAAAGCAGCGCCTGCAAAAACTGCAGCCGCCAAAAAGCCAGCCGCAGCACCCGCCAAGTTGCCCGTCAAGACGGTGGGCCTCAAAGGCGCCAAGTCCACCGCCAAAGCCGCAGCACGCAATGCTTCGACCGCGGCAGGCAAGCCAGCGGGCAAGCGTCCACCTGCCGCTAAAAAGACCCCAGCCCGCAAAGCATGAAGCTGTGGGTCGTCGCAGTCGGCCAACGTGTGCCCGACTGGGCGCAAACCGCTTGGGACGATTACGCCAAGCGGTTTCCGTCTGAGCTCAAAGTCGAGCTTAAGGCCGTCAAAACCGAGCCACGCAGCTCTAAAACCCTAGACACCATTTACGCCGCCGAGCGCGAGCGCATCGAGGCCGCCATTCCGCGCGGCTGCCGCATCGTGGCTTTGGATGAGCGCGGCACCGCGCTCACCACGGTTGCCCTGGCGTCTAAGCTCAAACACTGGCAGCTCGAGGCAGACGATGTGGCCTTGGTCATCGGCGGGCCCGATGGCTTGTGTCCTGAGTTCAAACAACACGCGCACGAGCGCATCCGCATTTCCGACCTGACCCTGCCGCACGCCATGGTGCGTGTGCTGTTGG
>JAVLFR010000327.1:0-14657 GCA_046052785.1 Limnohabitans sp.
TTCGATGCAAGTCAAACCGGTGTGGTGATTGGTCAGTTCACCTACCTTGACTCAGTCTCTAAGTCTAAGCAACTTGCTATTTCGCTAAATGAAAACGCCACTGCGGATTTGGTGGAAATGCTGTTGGCCCACATTGCGATCACGCCGACCAGCACGACTGGCAATTACACCCAAGCTTGGGTGGATGCCACTGCCAAGGTTGAAATTTCAATTGCGACGGATATCAATGCAAAAGAAACCACTGGACTCAAGTTCACCAAAGATCTGACATTTGTTGCTGATAACAACGAAGCAGAGAAACCGTTTTTAAATCTTTCTCGCGTCCTGAAGGTGGTGGATGAAATCAGCTTCCCCACAGGTCGACTGGTGGAATTCAATGGCGAGGCTTCGCTTAGCAATGTTTACAAACCCAGTACCGCCAGAACCAATCAATTAGATTTTGTTGATAACGATGCCAACTACGGCGGTGGTGAATTGCGCGTTGGTTTTGCATCGGGCGCGAGTCAAAAAATGCGCATTTCCTTGTCCAGTGGTGAAGGCCGTGTCTTCAATATTGATTGGCAGACCAACAAAATCTACTACTACAAAGATGCGCAATATGCAGGAACGGCATTCACTGAAAACGGAAAATCCTACAAAACCTTTGACCCTTACAAAGCAGGAACCGAGGCCAACAAAATAGAAATTGGTTCGCTCAATGCCCAAGAGAAAGGGTTTCGTGGCCAAGACTTGGTGATTCACTTCAACGAAAACGCCACTGTGCCAATTGTTCGCTTGGTCATGGCATCCATCTCTGTGGGCGTGAAAGACCCGATTACCAATAAAGATACAAACGACTGGAGTGGGGTGGACGGCACCAAACTCATCAAGATGTCCATCACGGATCCTTCGGGTAATAAAGCGTTTGATACACGTCCGATGGTGTTTGTCTCAAGCACCGCAAACGACTCTCTAGGCACCGCCAACAACGACACCATCAAGGGCGGCGCAGGCGCTGACACCTTGAATGGTTTGCAGGGCAATGACAGCATCTTAGGCAATGGCGGGGATGACTCTCTGATTGGTGGTGAGGGCAATGACACCTTGGTGGGGGGTAACGGCGCTGACACGTTGGATGGGGGCGAATGGAACGATTTTTACGATTTGCGTGAAACAACCCGCTCCAAAGATTTAGCCAAGGTGCAAGGCAATGGCTCGATTGAATGGGCTGATTCGATCGCCGGATTTGATGTGTCATCTGAAACAGGGGACACCAACGACGTGTTGGGCTTGGGCACCTCCGTGGTGATGGCGAATACCACGGCCGACGTGACAGGGGCATTGGTTGGAAAAATCGCTAAGCACAGCATTTCTAAAGGCATCATCACCTTCAAAGATACCGCTGGGAAAACCTTGCAAATCAACAGCAACAACCGTGGTGATGTGCAAAGCTACTTGCAAAAGAACATGAAGGAGTCGGGAGACTGTGGCATTTGCCTACGACTCCGACCTGAGTGGCAGTGTTGACAGCATCTATGTCTACCAGCACAACGCCAATGGCGATTCAACATTTGTGTTGATTTCCGGCCTTGTCAATGCCACGCTGGGTGCGGCGCCTGGCATGGGTGTGATCGAACTCAAAGACGTCTTTGGGCCTCGCATTTCCGATGTCACGCTTGACTCAAACGCGATGAACCTCAAGTTCAGTGAAGACGTGGATCAGATCGATTTCACGGGGGTCGTGTTTAAAAAGCTGTCGACCAAAGAGGTGTTGAGCATCACGCCAACCATTTCTGGCAAAACGGTGAAAGTGACTTTCTCCAGTGCTTTGTCGAATGGTGATGCGATTTTGATCACGCCCCCTTCAGACCTCAAACTTGCCAAGGCCACAGACAAGCTTGGCAATGTGGAGTATTTGTTTGACACGTCGGACGATGGCGCTGCCATCGGTGGCTCATCTGATACGGTCATAGATTTGTCTGCGGAATCCGGCCGTTTGTCGATTTTCGATTCGGGTGGCGGCAACGACAAACTCAAGGGCAATGATCAGACCAACAACATCAACGCAGGAACCGGCAATGATTCGGTTGAGGCGCTAGGTGGTAACGATCAAATTTCCGGGGGCGAGGGCAACGACTACATCGATGCCGGCAGTGGGGATGATCGGATTCGTGGGGACCAAGGTAACGACACAATTTTGGCTGGCGCGGGTAACGACTCGATCGATGCCAATCAAGACAGCACCGATGGCAATGACTCCATTGATGCCGGTGCGGGTAACGACTCCATCACTGGGGGCGGCGGGAGTGACACGATCGATGGCGGTGAAGGCTGGGATCGTGCACAGTATTACGACGCCAATTCAACCGACTACAAATTAGCCAGAAGCGCCGATGGCACCGTCACGGTAACTCGCGTGGGTGGCTCAGAAGTGGACGTGCTCAAGAACGTTGAGGAAGTTGGCTTCAAGGATAAATCAAAGATCTTGCAGATCCGTTTTAACCCCACAGGTCAAACCACCGGAAGCAATTACATCGAAGGCACTGACTTTGATGATGTCATTGATGGCGATGCACTCAAAGCTGATCGCACAGAGTCGAAGTCTTTCCGAGACAACATCCAAGCTGGCGCGGGTAACGACAAAATCAAAGCTGGCAAAGGGGGTGATCAAATCACTGGCGGCGCGGGCAACGACACCATCGACGGTGGAGAAAGCAGCTACGAAGCCCGTTTGAGTGCCAAACCCAATACCAATACCTGGGAGTTGCAAAACACGGCGCAGTTTTCAGGCCCGAGTAACCGCTACAGCATCAAGCAAATCTCGGATGCCAGCGGTGACATCACTGGCGTGAAGGGTGCAAATTATTTTGAGGTGAAAGACTTGCGCGGGGGTTCGCCCGACGGCACCGATGTGGTGTTCAATATTGATCAATTGCAGTTCTCAGACAAGAGCCTGCGCCTCTCGCCCGAGGTGTGGGTGAACTTCAAGTGGGATGGGTCCTTGCCTCTTGGGCAGCAGCAAACGTCTCAGATCCAAGGTGTCAACATCACGGGCACCAACTTCAGTGAAGCGCTAGGTGCCACCAGCGAAGCTTGGCTCACCACATTTGCTGGCTCTGACCGCATTGATGGTGGCTTGGGTGACGACACGATCATGGGCGGTGCAGGGGCTGACACCCTGCGCGGTGACAAAGGCAACGATTTCATCGATGGCGGCGCCAACCGTCTTACACCACGTCAGTCCAACGAGTGGGACAACAACGGTTCCGACGGTGTGGATATTGCCGAGTACTCAGGTAATAAAGAGCGCTACAGCCTGACCCGCAACAAAGACGGGTCCTATACCGTGGTGGACAGCAAAGGGGCTGCGGGCGATGGCACGGACACCTTGAAGAATGTCGAAAAAATTCGATTCTCTGATGAGCAGGTCAATTTGGAAGTGGTGTCCAGGGCCAACTACCAGTGGACCATGAATGGTCAAAGCTCAGTCATCGACAGTGTGCAAACCGATGGTACGCAGTTTGACGATGTCATTGACCTGACCCAAGGCAACTTGGCTGGTTACAAAGACAACGTCAATGCGGGTGCGGGCAATGACAAGATCAAGACGGGTGACGGTAAAGATTGGATCAACGCGGGTGAAGGCGATGACGACATTGACGCAGGCGCCAATGGCTTATCAGGTAACACATGGAGTGATTGGGATGAGGTGCGTTATGACGCTGCCTCCAAGCGTTTCACCATCACCAAAAACACTGATGGTAGCTTCACAGTCAAAGACAAACTAGACGCTGCATTAGGCGGCCTCGGTACGGACATTCTTAAGAATGTTGAACGTTTGAGCTTCAATGACACCAGCACCAGCTTGGTCGTGGAATACAACCCCAATGCCTGGAACAACAACATCAACGGTACCAATTTTGGTGACATGGTTGATGCAGATGCCTTGAAGGCCCAACTCGTGAGTGAGAGCGCGGGTAAGCAACTATTGGTGGATGTGACCAATAGCAATGACTATTTCTCTTTCAAGCCAAGCATTTCCGTCACTGCCGGGCAAAAGTACACGGTTCAGTTTGGTTGGGTACAAACTTGGAACAACAACCAATTCGATGTGCAGCAGCGCTGGGTGGACGGTTCAACTAAGCCATTCGAAATTGAAATGACGGCCGATGCCAATGGCGTGTTGAGTAGCACCAAAGAATATTTCAATAGCATTCCAAGTGGCGGCAATACGGGCGTTCGTTTGTTCGCAGGCACAGACACCACGGCCACTGCATTGACGCAACAGCTCATCAAGGTCAGCTCAAGCCGCGACTGGATTGACTCGGGCAGTGGCAACGACACCGTATTTGCGGGCGCGGGTGCCGACACCATGCGCGATGGATTGGGCAACGATATTTACGACGGGGGCGCCAATCCTGCAATCGATCCACAGAATCCTTGGAATACCTGGGATAAATATGACTCCGTCGAATTGCAAGGTGCCGCCAAACGTTATCGCATCGAACAGGTGCGCTATGACAGTTTGAGCGCCAGTGGTGCAGATGAACAAGCCTTGGCCCTGAAGGCCTACCTTGACAGTAAATACCCGGGCCAAACTTTGGTGATCGTCAAAGTGACGGACCGTTTGCCGGATGTGTCAGGGGGCAACGGTGTCAACTACCTCATCAATGTGGAACAAGTGCGTTTTACAGAAAACTACAACTCGGTTGATTTGGTGACGCGCGTCCAATCCGACAACAATGAAAACCGCCATGAGGGCAGTTTGCTGAATGACGAGTTGGATGCAAGCGACCATGACGCTGCAACTAATGATTCAAAAGTGGGGCAATTCTCCACCAACAAAGACAGGATGTCTGGCGGCTTAGGCAACGACACCTTAAAAGCCGGCGCGGGTGCCGACACCTTGATCGGTGGCAAAGGCGATGATGTGTTGGACGGTGGCGCTAACGCTGCGGATACCAATTCATTAGACCGCGCAGATTTCAGTGGCAAGCAAAGCCGCTACAACATCACCTTCTTCAAAGAGGCCACTTCATCCCAGCGCAATGATGCGAGCACGACGAAGTTCAATGAGTTGGGTGTGACATTAAAAACTTTGGGTGCCACAGACAAAGCTTATGTTGTCACGACCTCTTACGACCCCGCAGGGTTTGTGGTCGTGCAAGACCGCTACTCCGAAGCTTTGGGTGGGGACGGGCGAGACGTGCTCCGCAACGTTGAGCAACTTGGTTTTAGCGATGTTTCAGTCGCACTGGTGGTGTCTGAGGATGGCAACAGAGTCGCTGGAACGCAGTTCAATGACCGCATCATTAATTTAGACACCACCAAACGCATTGATGCGGGCCTGGGGAATGATTTCATACAAACAGGCGCTGGCAAAAATGACATCGAGGGTGGTCAGGGGGATGACACCATTGATGGTGGCTCTAACCCAGCCGTCGACCCGCAAAACCCATGGGACACCTGGGACAAATACGATGCGGCGATTTACAACGCAGATCGCAAGCAGTTCAAGATCAGTAAATTTTTGGATGCGGATGGGGCGATCACTGGTGTCGCAGGCAAGTCTTATTTCAAAGTCCAGCACCTGATTCCTGAAGGCCTAGGCGGCTTGGGCACCGATACCTTGTTCAATATCGAGCGCTTGCAATTCAACGACACGCATATTGGCTTGGAAGTACGGATCCAGAAATACTCTTCAATCTCTAACGATGCCAGTTATGACGGTTCAGCGTTTGAAGACTTCATCCGCTCTGGCGATGGCAACGATTGGATCACGGGCGCACTGGGTAACGACACGATTGATGGTGGTGCTGGTAGCGATACGGCGCGTTTCACCGATGTGGTGGATCGCTATGAAGTAACGATTGAGCGCGGTGGTGTTGTCAAAGCCACCTTCAATCGCACCACACTCTTGGGTGGGCATACCTATGACATGACTCAAGATACGGTGGTGGTCAAAGATTTGCTGGTTGCAAAATTTGGCGGAGAAGGTGTGGATCGACTGAGCAATATTGAACGCTTGCAATTTAACGATTTCACGCTTGATTTATCAAATCTAAGCGCACCAAACGTTTTCGTGGTCGAGAGCAATAAATCAGTCACCGCCCCCAGTCAAAACAGTGTTTACTACTATGGTGGGACTGGGAATGACACGCTTGACGCCACTCTTGCTGGCGCAAGTGATGATGTGTTGATGGGAAGCATGGGCAATGACACACTCATTGGCGGTTCACAATCTGCGGCGACACAAGATAACGTGTGGAGTCGAGGCGACACTGCGCAATATGGCGATGCGCCTAAATCGCGTTTTGACATCATTGCGTTAGGTGACGGTAAATATAAAGTGATTGATTTCGCATCGATCAAAGATCTGAAGGACGACGACTTTGCAAATGGACACCTGAAAGAAAGTGTCTATACCAATGCATCACGCATCAATGCCTCGGTTGGGTATGGTGTGGATCAGCTAGAAGGCATCGAGAGAATTCGATTCAATGACGTCACCCTTGACTTGGTGGTGTTGGACTCGTCTTACACCTACCAAAGCAACCGCTACGATGAGGCTGGGCAGAGAGTGACCTACGATGTCACCACGCACAACATCAGTGGCACGTTCCAAAGTGATTTGATCTTAGGAAGCCCTGGGCGCGACTACATTGATCCGCGTGCGGGCGATGACACCGTGGATGGCGGCGTGGAAACTGTTCAAGGTTACAGCTGGGAAACTTCGGATGAAGTTCGCTACGAGGGGGCGCGTTCGCGTTATGAAGTCACGGGCGTCATGGTGCGTGTGACGGGAGAAGGCAACGCCAAGACCTACCAAATTGTGACGGCCGATCAAGTCAAAGTTGATGCCACTGGGGTGGTCTCGGGCTTGTTGGTCAAGGACCTGTTGCCTGCAGAAGTGGGCGGCACTGGGACGGATTTGCTGGTCAATGTGGAGTATGTGAACTTTGCAAATTCACGTATCGCCATCAAACCAGATGTCTGGTCTTGGACGGATAGCAACACACAAACCATCAACAGAGGATTTTCAGGGACCGAGTTCAGCGACCAAATTGCAGGCGGGGATGGTCAAGACAATCTGCGCGGCGAGGGCGGCAATGACACCTTAGACGGCGGCTCTGGTGGTGATTATTTCGAAGGTGGTGCTGGCGATGACATCATCATAGGCGGCGCAAATGGCATCAAGACACAGTATGGCTGGACACCCACCGACACGGCCAGGTTCAATGGAGATTTTGAGCGCTTCACCATTACGCAATTCACTGATGCCAACGGTCAAAAATGGTTGAAAGTTGAAGACAGTTTGCCAAGCACTGAAAGTGGCTCTCAAGGCACCGACTTGCTCAGTGGTATTGAGACCCTGTCGTTCGACAACCGTTCTGTCAACGTGGAGGTGACCTCCAACACTTGGACCGATTGGCAAGGTTTTACGACGGTGAATTACGACGGCTCCATGCTTGACGATGTCATTCAAGCCGACGCGGGTTCTAAAGACCGCTTCTCGATCAGGGGCAACGCCGGCAACGATGTACTCATCGGTGCGGGAATGGGCGATGACCTGCAGGGCGGTGAAGGCAATGATGTGTTGGATGGCTCTGGCAATGGCACCAGCACAGATAGCTGGCGCAACAACGATACCGCGCGCTTCTCGGGGGACTATGCGCGCTACAAACTTTTGAATTTCAACGCCACGGGCTCCAAAGCCAATGGAAGTTTGTCTGTCAATGGCAGCTTGGTTGCCACGGTAGCCAATGGCGCCTTGACATGGACGGCAGATTTGTCGACGGATATCAAATCTGTCATTGATCTTGCCAATTTAAAGCTTGATCTTTTTGATGGCAAACACGGTTCAGGTTTGATCGTGCAAGACAAAGTGGATGCCGACTTCGGTGGTGAAGGGGCTGACTTGGTCTTCAACATCGAGGGCATGTCTTATCGCGACCGTTGGATGGATTTTGGACTCAGCGCCAATGCCAACGATTGGAACGGCGATGGCAAAGTCGATTGGGCCAATTTGCGTGGTAGCAACGGCGATGATCGCGTCACGATTGACAACATTGCTGAGTTGACTGGTAAATCAGTGGCATCCTTGTTGTCTGCCAACATCAATGTGGATCTGCGCGAGGGCAATGACGTTTATATTGGCGGCACAGGTGGTGAATACATCACCACAGGTTCGGGCAATGACTACGTCGACGGTGGCGGAAGTTCGGGCACGGATCAGTGGGGCAACAAGGCGCAAGACAGTGTGCGTTTTGAAGGCAACTTCAGCCGCTACACCATGCTGGACATCACCCTGACCAAATCGAACGGGGTTTGGTCAACCAAGAGCGTGGCAGACGCCAGCTTGGTTTACAGCGCTGGCAACAATGGGGTTGCAAGTACCGTCACCTCGACCAACACCCGTTTGGTGACGACCGATGTGGCCAAGGCGATTGATTCATTGATTGCCAATGCCAAAGCAGGGGCAACCAGCATCAGTGGTTGGTTGGTGGCTGATCGTTTGCCGTCTGACCTCGATGGCAACGGCACCGATGCCATCGTGAATGTGGACTCTGTTTCATTCAACGATCGTTGGATGCCGTTGAGCATGCAAATTTGGTACAACCGTGCATGGGACCCCAAATACAACGACATCTCATGGGAAAAACGTCCCATCGTGAGTGCCGGCGTGCAAGGCACTTCGGGCGCTGACCGTATTGGCAAAGACATGGCTGGTAATTCAGTGGCCTATGACTTCAGCGGAGACGATTGGATTCGCGCCAACGAGGGGGATGACCGGATCGCCGCAGGCGCTGGCGGTGACTGGATTCAGGGTGGTCTGGGCGATGACTACATTGATGGCGGCGACAACGGCGTCACCGATCAATGGGGCAATGTGCGCACTGACACTGTGCAGTACGACGATTCGTTTGACACCTATACCGTCACAGCCAATTCCGATGGCACTGTAACTGTCACAGACAGTCGAAGTGACGGCACGGGGACGGACACCTTGGTGAACGTCGAACAAGTTGGCTTTAGAGACCGTTGGATCAGACTGGGTGTCGAAACCAGGGTCAACCGCGATCCCAAAACCAACAAGCTGACAGGCGTCAACATCAACGGTTCCTTGCTGGGTGACACCATGGATGTGAGTAAGTCTGCCAACAATGGGGCGCAACATTGGATCAACGGCAATGAAGGTAACGACACCATCACAGGTGGCACCGGTCCTGATTGGATTGAGGGCGGTATGGGTGATGACGTGATCATCGGTGGCGCCAATGGTCGAGATGCCTGGGGTAACCCAGGGTCAGATGTGGCGCGCTTTAATGGGGCGGTTTCACGCTTCACCATTCAATACAGCGAGGATGGCAAAACTTGGAGTGCGACAAAGCCTGCAAATGGCGCCGTCTGGGTGCAAGTGTCCGACACCTTGCCTGCCGAAGATGGTGGCTTGGGCACAGACATCTTGCGTGAGATGGAGGCTTTGAGCTTCAACGACAGTTACATCACGCTGCAAATGTCGCGTTCTGCGATTGACGTGGACGGTGACGGTAAACCCGATAGCGTTCAGTACGTGGGGACCAATGAAAGCGACACCATCACTGGGGATGACTCCAACGATCAGATGATTGGTGCGGGCGGTGCTGACACGCTACAAGGTGGCGGGGGTGCCGACACGCTGCAAGGCGGCGCAGGCGATGACTTGCTGGACGGCGGCGCTTCAGGCCTGGATGCCAAAGGCAATCCTTTGCCCAACGTGGCTGAATACCTGGGTAAGACTGCAGACTACTCCATCAGCCTCAATGACACGGGTGAATTTGTGGTGACATCCAAGCTGCCCGAGACAGATGGCACGGACACGTTGCGCAATATTGAAGTGGTTCAGTTTGCCGATGGGCAGGTGCGACTCTCAGGTGAACGCACGGAACTCGACACCAATGGCGATGGTGTCACCGATCTGGTGGTGTTGCGTGGTGTTGACGTGACCACCGTCACAGATGATTTGAAACCCGGCATTGCGGATGCGGCAGGTTTGCGGTATCAAATCTATGCTGGTTTGGGGAATGACAAACTCACAGGTGGGACGGCCAATGATTTCTTGGTGGGTGGCGATGGTGCTGACACGATTGATGGCGGTAACGGTGTTGATCGCGCGCGCTTCTTTGGCAATGCCACGGATTACACCGTCGCATACAGCACCAACAGCGGTACAAGCTGGGATGCAGCGCGAACCGCGGGGGCTTGGGCCAGAGTGACCAAAAATGGATCTGGGGGGGCGACAGACCTGGTGAAAAATGTGGAAGAGTTGGCCTTTGATGACAAGGTGATTCGACTGGCTGTTGCCCAAGTGGTGAGCCGACGCATTGACACCAACGGCGATGGCGTTGACGACACGCAAATCACATTAGGCACGGACGCCATCAACAACCTCAACCTTTCTGTCGATGCTTCTGTCAATCTGATCAATGAGGTGGATGCTGGCGCAGGCGATGACATCGTCACGGGGGGCAATAAAAATGACGTCGTGACCTTGGGCTTAGGCGATGACACTCTGGACGGTGGCGCGGGCGAAGACTCTGCCCTCTATGCCAACGTCAAGTCGACTTACGGCGTGACCTCTCTCAACAAATTGAGCTTCACCGTAAAGGCTGATTCAGCCACCAACAAAGTGGCCGCCTACGAGCTGAACTTGGGCGATCAAACCCTTTCGGTTGTTGCCAAAGATACCGTTGCGCTATCTGCGACAGCACTTGAAGCTGCTATCAAAGCAGCCTTCATCTTCACGGGCTCCGTGGTCACGGGGCAGTCTGCTGGCAGCAGCTTGAAGATTGAGGCTGCAAACACGGTCGTCCTAGAAAAGGGAATGCGCCTGAAGCTCGATAGCGGTGTGTATGGCATCACGGATGTTTCATCCACCACGTCAACAGCAGACAACACCAAGAACGTGTGGACCTTGACCTTGGACAAGTCGATTGCTACTTTGCCGACTGGCACCGTGACGGTGTTGCGACTGGGGGACGATTTCGCAGTGACGACAGCCAGTGGTGTGGTGAGTGTGAAGGTCACCAATGCCTTGCTCACTGCCGATGAGACCTCAGACTCTCTGACGACCACCGTTGACCGTTGGTTTGAGGTCAACTCGACCGACACTTCTGCGGCCCGCGAAGGCAAAGATGTGTTGCGTGGGGTCGAGCATGTGATTTTTGCTGACGGCAGCACCGATTTGTCCGCTTCAACCACCAGCAAAGGCGTGCGTGTCGGCGACACGTTCAAGGTTGTGGACAAGGTCACAGGGACCGATTTTGCTGACTTATTGCGTTCAAGCGCCAGGGATGAGATCTTTGTGGGCAATGGTGGTGCGGATCATTTCGTCATTGGCGATGGTTCTGGTGATGACCAGGTGTATGACTTCCGTACGGGGGCGGGTGGCGATGTGATCACCTTTGAGGTCGGAGTGGCTGATGTGAATGGTCTCAATGGCACCAACGCCAAGACGGCCACCGATGCCAAAGCCTTGGCTGTTCAGCAAGGCAGTGATGTCTTCATGGACTTGGGCGGTGGTCATAGCCTGACCTTGGTGGGTGTCAAGGTGGATGACTTGACGTTGAGTAACTTTGAAGTCGTTCAGCTGGCTTGATCGTAAGCGCATAGGCAAATTAAAAAGATAGGGAAACAAAATGGCTTATGAATCAGAGTCGCTGCTCGTCAACGGTGATCCCAATGACAGCAAACTATCGGCCAACCTCATTAATGTGGGCGACTGGTTGTATGGCAATTTGGGGTCAGTGGATGATGTTGACTACTTCAAATTCACCTTGGACAACCCAGGGCTGTTAAAGCTCAATTTCACTGGCGCGGATCCGACGCGCAGTACCACAAGTTGGAAGGTTGATCTACTCGATGCGAACCTTGACTTTGCGCGAACACTTGCAACCACTGCTGCTGGGACTTTGACCGCGGCTGCCGGTGACTCCCCTAAGGTCATCACGGTTTCTGGTTTAACGGTGGCAGCCAAAGCAGGCGACAAATTCACGTTGGTGACGACAGCTGCGGATTCACAGATCTACACCGTTGTAGAAGCTTCATCACTGAAAAGTGGTGCGCAAACCTTGACCTTAGACACGACTTGGGCCCCCACAGCGGATACAACGATTCTTTTTGATCCCGCTCGTTTGTTGGCTGCTGGCGGAGCCTCGGCCCTGAGTGTGAATGTCGCGCAAGCGGGCACATATTATTTAAAAGTGAGTTCGGCCGCGTTTACCGACGCCAGTTATGGCTTGCGCTTGGATTTTAAGAGTGCTGCAGAAACTGATCTGAACAACACCAAAGAGCAAGCAGTGACCGAGAACAGTCGCTTGGTGCCTGATTTGAAGCATTCGGGCGCGGCGACCACCACTGACACGGATGTTTGGCTGATCAGTTCGGCCCAAGCAGGTGCCTTTAACCTCAACTTTGCACCGGGTGCCAGTGACGCGGGTACCAAATTCAATGTCAAAGTAGAGACTTGGACCAAGGTCAGTGTTTCAAATGTGTTGACCGATGTTCTGACGGGCGTGACCTCGAATGGTCAATTGCTCAGCGGTACCGTCACGGGCGCGACCACGTTTCAAGTCGATGCCAACGCCAACAACCAAGCCAGCACCTATGTGGTGACGGTCACCACCACCAGCCTTGCTGCGGGTGGAAGCGGGACATACAGCCTCAAGGCTTCGGGGGAAGCGCTGGATGTGAATGACGCCCCCTTAATTCAAGTGGGGTCTTACACCTCTGGCAGCCCCGACGAGCTGCTTGATTTACGTAGTTTGGTGAATTTATCCGTCGGTGCTGACAAGCAAATTGCCTTGTCAAGTTTCTTTTCTGCAAGCGATGCGGACAGTGGTCAAACATTGACCTACAAATTCACGGCTTCTACAGCGGCTGGGTCCTCTGCGACGGGAAGTATCAAGATCAAGCAAACCGATGGGAGCTTGACGGCTTACACCAACGGCGCATCCATGACGGCGGATCAGTTGGCCAAGGCTTATTTGGTGGCTGGCAGTTCTTTGGGAGAGTTACAACTCGACGCCCAAGCGTTTGACAGCAGTGGCTTGCCAGATAACTCAGGCACCAGCTCCTTGGTGCGGCTGAAAGTGCGCGTGGTGAGCAGTGCTGCAGGGGTCACCGTTGGCACGGATGGGCAGCTGCAACTGGTAGAAGGTGTTTCATCGGGTTCTGCGGGTTACGAGGAATCACTGACCTTCAAGTTGAAAGAGGCCCCAGCCACAGGCGAGACGGTCACCCTGCGTGTGGTGGACACAGACAAACAATTTTTGCTCAGCAAAACAGCACTCACATTCACGGCTGATAACTATGGAACAGATCAAACCGTCAAAGTTCGTGCCCTCAACGACGGTACGGTAGAAGGGGCCTCTCAAAAGGCGAGATTGAATTTCAGCCTGGCCAGTAACTCTGGCAGTTCTGCCTACACCGGCTTGAGTGTGGATCCGTTGACCTTTGTGATTGCTGACCCCTCAAATACGGCGGCAACAGGTACGTTAACGCTGACAAGTCAAGTGACCCAAGGCGAGACGCTGACGATAGATACCAGCGCCATTGCCGACGTGGATGGTGTGGGAACTTTGAACTACCAGTGGCAGCGAAGCAAAGATGGCAGTACGTGGACCAGCATTGCCAATGCTTTTGACAAATCCTACACATTAGCGCCTGCAGATGCTGCGTCCAAGGTGCGGGTGGTGGTGAGCTTCATCGACGGCAAAGGTAATGTCGAGAGCGTCACCAGTACCGTGACCAACAATGTGGTGGGTAGCAACGTGTCACCCACATCGGATGACACCTCTGTGACGCCGGCAGCTAAAGCAGGACTGGTGTATCAATTTAAGCCGCTTGATTTCCCCTTTGACGACCTCAATGAAGGGGACTCCCTGAGCAGTGTGACCCTCTTCAACGTCTCGAGTGATTCTTTGCTGCGTTACAACGGTGAAAAGATAACCACGGGCACGGATGGGTTTGACATCACGCGCGCCAATCTTTCCAAACTGACGTTGACGGTTCCCAGCGGCAAGAGTGCGAGGGATACGCTTGAAACAGTGAGTTTTAAAGTGTCTGACGCCAGTGGTGGCAGTTCAGATGTGCATTTGATGAATTTAACGCTGGGCGAATGGACGGGTGTTCTTGGCGCGTCAGCGGCAACAGGCGTAGAACTAAGTGGGTTTAGCGCCTATGCCAAAACGACAGGTTTGAACGCACGCATGCAATCTGCGGTGGGTGTCGACGTGAGTTTGCTACTGGCCTCAGGAAGCACCAAGGGTAGTTTTGATGTGAATGTTGAAAGTACCCTCAACGCCAATGGCTATTGGGTCAAAGACAGTGCTGGTTTTTGGGTCAATTTGGCCACTGACGTGAAAACAGCGGGGAACATTACCACTTTGAGTGTCCAACTCGAGGATGGCAAGTATGACAGCGAAGCGGCGTCAGGTGTCGTGGCTGACTCGGCGGTCATTGCGCAAATGCCACTGAGCGTGGTGGGCATCACACCCGATGCGACGCAAGATGGGCTTTGGTTTTAACTGTCTTCGCTTATCAAAGAATTGCTAAAGAGTCACACATGAAAAAAATAAATTCATCTTTCTCGCTGATTGTTTTATCGACTGTGTTAGCGCTGAGCGCTTGCGGCGGCG